>JAFDAW010000219.1 GCA_019313605.1 Deltaproteobacteria bacterium | reverse complement strand
GTGGAAGGTGTGCGCGCAACACGCCCGCGTGAATCGTGAAGTAGTCGACACCCTGGCGGGCCTGGTGCTCGAGGGTTTCGAGTACCGCGGCTCCGTCGAGGTCTTCGATTTTGCGTCCGATGATCATCGAGTAGATGGGCACGGTCCCGATCGGCAGGTTGGAATTGTGAATGATCGCGCTTCGGGTCGCGTCCAGATCGCCACCGGTCGACAGATCCATCACGGTATCCGCCTGCCAGCGTTGCGCCCAGTGAAGCTTCTCGACTTCCTCATCCATGCCGCTGCTCACGGGAGATGCGCCCATGTTCGCGTTGACCTTGGTGAGGCTGGCCCGGCCGATGCACATCGGGTCGAGCCCGCAGGCCAGGTGGTTGATGTTGGCGGGGATCACCATGCGGCCGGCCGCCACCTCGTCGCGCACCGCTTCGGGAGAGAGATGCGGTTCGCGCTCCGAGACGCGGCGCATTTGTGGCGTGACGGTTCCGAGTCGCGCGTGTTCGAGTTGGGTCACCGGTACGAAGCCTTCCGGTGCCACCCAGCGGTCGCCTTCGCGCGTCCAATCGGCGGGCATGAAATCCCAGGCCGTCTTGTCAGAGGGTGCGGGCATGCCCGGCGTGTCTGGCGAACTGAATGTGAGCGGTCCGCCGATCTGGCTCTTGTTCGCAAAGCTTCCGGGTGTGGTGCCTTCGCCGCGAGAAGATGGATTGCCGCCAATGGGCGGCAGCTGGTAGCGCCGATTGGAGCTGAGCGGTTGGTGATCGCTGGCCATGGCTAGCACTCCTTCGCGTCTGCAGCCCGACGTACAGCGGCGGACGATTCCACCGGGGCGGCTGCCTCCCGGCGGGATGAGGCGAAGTTTTGCGGGGCGGGTAGCCGAATGGCTGTGAGCCGTTTCCTACGCTCGTACGAACGAGTTCAGGTTCGAAGGGTCTTTCTCAGGCCCGGCCCACGACGCGCGTTCGGCCGACCACCCCCAGGCTCCGCATTTTCGCGCACTCTATCACATTCTTCGGATTGCGAAGCGTACCTCACCAAAGCGGATCGATTCCGATCGCCCGATAAGTTCGCAGCGATGCTCGCAAACCCTGCGGATTCGCTTGCATCGTCGCACGACCCCCATAACTGGGGCCGTGCTCCTTGATCGAGTTGGGCTTTTTGTGGTGCTAGTGTTCTGCGATGAATTTACGTTTTTTCGTTCTGGTGATCGCCTTGATCGCCTTGATCGCCGCAGTGGGTTGTGATCGGCGCGTGGAGCCTTATGTGCCTGGTGAAACACCCCAGACTCCCGATCTCGCCAGGATCTTTCCCGAGGGTGCGGATCGAGCCGCCCGGCCCGCTGCCGAGATGCTTTCCGGGCCCCGGCGCGGCGCGGCGCCGGTCGAAGAGCGCACGGCACCGATCGAAGGAACGATCGAGCTCGCACCCGAGTTTGTGGGGAGTGTTCCCCCCACCGCCGCGGTGTTCCTGATGGTTCGCAGCCCGAGCAATGGATCACTCGTCGCCGCCAAGGTGATAAGAAGTCCGCGCTTTCCGCTGCCTTTTTCGATCGGATCAGCTGACCGCATGTCGGCCGAGACCCCATTTGCGAGCCCGCTGCTGATCACGGTGCGAATCGATGCCGATGGCAACGCAACCACAAGAGAGGTGGGAGACCTGCTGGGAACCTCGGCGGAGACCCACGGACCCGGCGATCGGGGAGTCGTCGTTCGGGTTTCCGAAATGCAGACCGTGGCGTTCTCTGGCAGCACTCGACCTACTCAGATGAGCGGAGACCCACACGCTGCGCCGATGGGAGCACCTCCCGTTGCGCCGGCCGGTGCACAACCGGCTGTGCCCACCGGATCAGAGCCGGCCGCGGCGACGGGAGCAAAGCTTGCGGCGTCGACTGGGACAGAGTCTGCTGCAGCGACCGGTACGGGTTCTGGACCGATCGAGGGAACGATCGAACTCGCACCCGATCTCGCGGGGCGGGTTCCGTCGGGTGCGACGCTCTTCGTGATTGCCCGCACCGCGCAAGTCGGTCCTCCGCTCGCGGTCCTGCGCATTCCCAACCCGAGCTTTCCGCACCCGTTTTCGATCGGACCGGACAATCGGATGATTGAATCGATGCCGTTCGCGGGTGACATTCGGATCAGCGTTCGCGTCGACGGTGACGGGAACGTGATGAGCCGCAACCCCGGCGATCTTCAGGGTGGATCGGATGCTCCCAACGCGCCGGGTGATCGCGGCGTTACGCTGCTGATCGACAAGGTGCTCTAGCGCGATCTTTGGATCGCCTCGGGCGCTTCGACACCCCGCTCAGTTTCGCGGATCAGGACTGCGGAGCGGAGGGTCGCTCTATCGTGGCATTCGTCGACTGGGCGTCCGATGAATCGTGTTCCCGCCGATAGAAGCGGATGATGTCTCGGTAGCGAACATATCCGAGAAGCTTGTTGTGACCGTCAGCGGTTTCAACGATCGGTAGTTTGTCGAACTCTTGTTCGCCGAAGAACTCGAGTGCCCGAATCAGGTTGTCGTCCGGGCTCAAGAATACGGTGCGCCGGTTGACGAGGTCGAGGGCGAGTACGAACGAACCCAGATGTTCCAGGTCTTCGCGGTCTCCCAGATCGCTGAGCGAAATCAGCCCGCAGAGTTCACCCTGGCGGTTCTGTAAGAGCAGGTCGCTCTCGCCGGTCTCGTGTACGATCGACTCTACTTGCCCGAGTGGTAGATCGAGCGCGATGATGCCCGACTGATCGTAGACTCCTCGCATGGCATCACCGATGGTCACTCGTTTGAGAATATTGGGATTCATCTCCCAGAGATGCGCCTTGGTGGCGAACTTGTTGTCCACCTGGTTGCTGTAGATCGACCAGCGCCGCGATGTCACGAGCGCTACGAGGGCTACCACCATCAACGGAGGCAGCAGTTCATAGGCGCCCGTCAATTCGCAAACCATCATCAGAGATGCGATCGGGGCATTGGCCACTCCGGCGAAGAACGCCCCCATTCCGACGACGACGAACGGCGTGATGTCGGGTACGAGTGTCGGGAAGAGTTGGTGACTGAGCGCGCCGACAGATCCGCCGAGCATCGCACCAATGAACAGACTGGGGGCAAAGACACCACCGGAGCCGCCCGACGAAATTGTGAACGAGGTCGTGACGATCTTCAGCATGGCCAGCCCTGCGAGAAATCCGACGGTGGTTTTGATCCCGCCGACGGGTTGATCCAGGATCAACTGCTGCACGTAGCCGAACCCCTGGCCCATCGCCTGCGGATACGCGAAACCCACGATTCCGACCAGGAGGCCTCCGATCGGCGGAATCAGGTACTTGTTGAGAGGCAATCGATCGAAGAAGACGCGCTTCGATCCGTGGAGGAAATGGACGAAGATAAATCCCGCTCCTGAGCACGCCAGACCGAGTACGGCGTAGAAGAGGAGTTGCACGGGTGTGTGGAATGATTCGCCTCCATATGAAAAGACGTGATCGAATCCATTGACTGAACAAAAAAGCGTGTAGGCGGTAACAGAGGAGAGGATCGCGGGCATCAGCGCGTCCGTCTCGAGGTCTTCCTTGTAGAGCACCTCCACAGCCGTGAGCGCACCACCGAGCGGCGCTCGAAAGATTGCCCCGAGACCGCCTGCCGCTCCCGCCACCATCATCGTGCGGCGGGCTCGCGCTCCCATCTTCAGGTAGCGGCCAACGGCGGATCCGATACCCGCGCCGATCTGTGCGATCGGTCCTTCTTTCCCGGCGCTGCCTCCGGACGAAATCGTCGCGAGCGTGGCCAGCGACTTCACCCAGGGCACGCGACGACGCATCTGGCCGGCCTTGTTGTGGAAGGCGTCGATATAGCCGTCGGTTCCAGTTCCTTCCGCTTCGGGTGCAAAAGTTTTTACAAGCAGGCCGGAAATCAAGCCACCCGCGACTGGCAGCAGCAACAGCAACCAGCGGCGCGTTGGACCGGCTGGGTCCGCATGGCTGACTCCCTCCCCTGGCATCGGCGGCAGGGGAAGTCGCGCCCAGGTCTCCATCGTGATTCCGATGGCCGCGTGGAGGAGTTCGTTGAAGACGATCGCGCCGAGCCCCGAAAGCAGGCCGATGACGATCGAATACAAGTAGATCGTACGCGGATTGATGCTCGAAAAGAGTCTCTGCAGTCCGCGAAAACGCAAAATATTCTTCAATCGCATCTCCAATCGCGCGCAGGATACGTAAGAGCCGAAACCAGATCAGGTCTCACCGCTGAATCAGGCGCCCGCAGCGCACCCAGCCCTCTTTCACCGGGGCATTCGAGTGAAGCTCCCTGTTCGCGGGCGCCGATGGCTGGTAGCGGGCGGCGACCCTACTCGGCGAACCCTGCGGATTCTCTTGGTGGCGTCGCACGACCCCGTTTTGGGGTTGTGCGACGGGCTCTACGCTGCGGACGCATGCTAGCAGCCTGTGTGGCGCGATCGGACCGATGGTCATGCTAGTGTTCGGTTCGAATCCAATGGCGACGTCACGAGCGAAGAATCGATCGGGGATGCGTTCGCGCATGCCGTTGGGTGATTTCCTGGTCGCCTATCTCCATCGCGCCGGAGTCCGCCACATCTTTGGGCTTCCGGGCGACCTCGTCCTCGGCCTCTTCCACCGCTTCGGCCGCGCGCGGGATCTCGAAGTCATCACCTTTTCCCACGAGCCCACGGTCGGATTTGCTGCGGACGGCTACGCGCGCAGCACCCGGCGACTGGGAGTGGTCTGTGTCACCTATGGAGCGGGCGGCCACAATGTGGTGAATCCGGTCGCGGGTGCGTACGCGGAGCAGGTTCCGCTGCTCGTCGTATCTGGCGGTCCGGGCGTTGCCGAAGCGAGCATCGCGGGCGTCCACCACCAGGTGAAGGATATCGACGCGCAGTGCCGGATCTTCGCGGAAGTCACCTGTTCAGAGCAGATTTTGAAGCACGCAGATCGCGCCGCAGAGGAGATCCACGAGCTGGTGGGCGCAATCTGGGCGGAAAGTCGGCCCGGCTACCTCGAA
>JAFDAW010000218.1 GCA_019313605.1 Deltaproteobacteria bacterium | reverse complement strand
CTCCAGATCCAGGACCACTTCCTCGAACTCGCGGAGCGCTTCGGGGTGCCGATCGTCGACAACATCTCATTCGACCGCTCGGTCCTGCTGATCATTCGGCACGTGACCGACACCCTGAGCCAGCGTCACGGTTTCGACCCCGAAGAGATCCTCTGATTCCGCTCAACGAAGAAATCCTATGATTTTGCTCGGCTGTGGCGTGGGGCGCTGACGTGTCGCGAACGATCCGACGAGAAATTGCGGGCAACGACTGGCGGGTCTGGCCCGAGGAGGTTCGCCGCGCGCCTTGGTCGAAACTCTTCGGCCTGCCCGCGGCCGCGCCGATGCGCTTGCACGTCGACATCGGCTTCGGCGACGGAGCCTTCCTGACCGAGCTGGCCCGCCGAGACCCCGGTAGATCCGTCGTCGGCATCGAGCTCTCGTTCAAACGGGTTCTCAAGGTCGCCCAAAGGCTTTCCCGTTCCGATCATCGCAACGTTCGGCTACTCGGCGTCGATGCCGCGTGGGCGATTCGAGAAGCGTTTCCGGACGAATCCGTCGAGTCTTTCTGGATCAATTTCCCGGACCCCTGGCCGAAGCGATGCCATCAGCGCCGGCGGCTCGTCGAGCCGGGCTTTGTCCGAGAGATCTCACGCCGATTGATGGTCGGGGGCTCGCTTCACATCGCAACCGACGCGCCCGACTACGCGGAGGCGATCCGCTCCGCGCTCGACGGAGAGCCGCTGCTCGAAATCGTCCAGGCCCCGACGGCGCAGCTCGGCGAGCGGCGCGAGCTGCCGCCGACCAAATTTCAGCGCGAGTGGGCGTCGCAGGGCCGCCCGTGTGTTTTCTTCCACTGCCGGCGCGCGAAGGCGCTCTCGGCCAGCCGGATGGGCCACGCTCAGCGGGCCGCCTCGTAGTGCGCGGCCCGAGCAACTACTCTCCGCTCGCCATGTCCGATCGCCCGAACCTCAAGGATTACTCACTCGAGCGTCTGCGCGAGTGCTTCGTCGGCGAGGGGTTGCCCGCGTATCGCGCCGATCAGATCGCGGGCTGGATCTACCAGCGCGGCGTCGAAGACTTCGCCGAGATGAGCGATCTGGATCGCGCGCTTCGCGAGCGGCTGCAAGCGGAATGGCAGATTCGCTGTCTGGAGATCGACCGCCTGGACCGGTCGACCGACGGCACCCTCAAGGCCATCTTACTCGCCGCCGATGGCGCGCAGGTCGAATCGGTCCTGATCCCCGAAGCGGATCGAACGACCCTGTGCGTCTCGACCCAGGTGGGTTGCGCGATGGCGTGCACATTCTGCGCGACCGGCGCGCTCGGCTTCACGCGCAACCTGACGACCGCGGAGATCGTCGAGCAGGTTTGTCGGATGCGCGAAATCCTCGACGAGCCCCGGAAGATCACGAATATCGTGTTCATGGGGATGGGTGAGCCGCTGCTGAATCTGGCGGCCGTGTCCGAGGCGATCGCGATTCTCGTGAACCCCAAGACCTTCGCGATGGCGCCGCGACGCGTGACGGTGTCGACCGTCGGCGTTCTGCCAAAGATCGAAGAACTCCTCGCGGTCGCTCCGATCAACCTCGCCGTATCGTTGCACGCGACCACCGACCGCGTGCGGGATCAACTCGTGCCCCTCAATCAACGCTACCCGCTCGACGCGCTGCTCGATCTGCTTCGCAAGCTCGACAGCGTCAACCACCGGCGGCCGGTCTTTTTCGAGTACACGCTCATCGAGGGCGTCAACGATTCTCTGGAGGATGCGAGGCGGTTGCCCGCCTTGCTCCGGGGGATCCCATCCAAGCTGAATTTGATTCCGATGAACCCGCATCCGGAGTCGGTCTATCGGCCCCCTTCCGACGCCGCGATCGACGCCTTCTTGCGCGTTCTTGCGGGCGCAGGGATGACGGTGACCCTGCGGCGCAGTCGTGGGGACGACATCGGGGCGGCCTGCGGGCAGCTCGCGCTGCGCCGCACGGGAGCGGCGGCTGCGTGAGCGGTGGCCGTCAAGCCGATTTGGCGCCGCACCGATGACGCAGGAGCGGATGTGCGGCGCGCGGACGGGCCGGATCGGCTGATCGGCGACGCGCTCCGCCAGGTTTCGGAGATCGATCAGACTCGTGCTTTACGCGATTGGCGACATCCACGGCGAACTGGAGGCGCTCGAGGGGCTCATCGAAGCCCTGCCGCTGCGCGGTGACGATCGCCTGATCTTCATGGGTGATTATGTGGACCGCGGCCCCGACTCGCGCGGCGTGGTCGAATACCTGGTCAATCTCACCAAGAAGCGCACCTGCATTTTTTTGATCGGCAACCACGAGTCGATGTTCCTCGACTTTCTCGGTTGGGACGACCCGATGTACTTCGCGGGCGACGCCTTTTTGATGAACGGCGGTGACCGGACGCTGGTCAGCTACGACTACTTCGATTCCGATCTCGAACCGTCGCTGTTCAAGCTTCCCAAGACCCACGAGGCCTTCTTCCGAAAACTCAAGCTTCACCACCGCGAGGGGGACTATCTCTTCGTGCACGCCGGCCTGAGCAATTCTGCGATCGAGGAGCCCGACCTCGAGTACGCGCTGCGGAAAACCGACGTAGAGGATTTCCTGTGGAACCGGACGATCGGCGATCTCCCCCACAAGCTCGGCATCACGATCATCTACGGCCACACCCCCTCGAACGATCTACAGGTGCGCTGGAATTCCCCCTTCAGCATCGGCATCGACACCGGCGCAGTCTACGGCGGCAAACTGACCGCAATCCGCCTACCCGACGAAACCATCTTCCAGGTCTGAACTAGGCGGGGACGTAGGCGGGGACGTTGTTGAATAGTTGAATTGGAGCCTGCGGCTGGTGCACGGTTGAGCACGCGATTCGGCATGGGAGGCAGCGCTGGGGAGCCGGAGAGTGAAGCGTCACCGTTTGGTGACGACTCTCTAAGAAACAGGGCGTAGATCCGCGCGTCATCACCCGGTATCGTCGCCTGACGATGCGACAACAGCGCCCGCTGATCGACTGGTTCGGACTGCTCGCGCTCGCGGTTCTGTGGGGAACGTCCTTCCTGTTCGTCAAGATCGCGGTGAGAGAGGTCCCCCCCTTGACCTTGGTGGCCGCGCGTTTCGTGATCGCGGCGAGCGTGCTCGGTGTGGCGGTTCGCGCCAGGGGCCTTCGGCTGCCCACCTCGCGACGCGTCTGGGGCCACTACCTTTTGATGAGCCTGATCGGGAACTCGATTCCGTTTACGCTGATCGCCTGGGGGCAGATCGAGGTCGACGTCGGTCTCGCCGGAATCCTGATGGGTGTGACGCCGTTGATGACCCTGCTACTCGCACACTTCTTCGTACTCGGCGAACGGATGACACCGAGAATGGTCGGTGGATTCGTCGTCGGCTTCATCGGTCTGGTGGCCCTGTTCGGACCCGAGGCGTTGCTCGAGTTTGGCGGCGAATCGAGCGATCTGTTGAGTCAGCTGGCGATCGGGTTAGCGGCGATCTGTTATGCGACCAACACCGTCATCACGCGTCGGTTGGGCACGTTGGACCCCCTCGTCTCCGCCACGACGGTCATGTGGATCACCACTGCGATCATGGTTCCCGCCGCGCTGTGGCTGGACCGGCCGTGGAATCTCGCTTGGTCGGCGACATCGATCGCTTCCGTCGTGTGGCTCGGTCTCTTCGCGACGGCTCTGGCCACCATCGTCTTTTTTTCGATCGTCCAGAGGGCGGGGCCCACGTTTCTATCGCTGATCAGTTACATGATCCCGGTGGTGGCCCTGGCCGCGGGCGCGATCGTGCTGGACGAAAAGTTGGTGGGGACCGTCTTGATCGGGATGGCGCTGATCTTGACCGGCTTGGCGATCAGTCAGCTCGGAAGCCGAACTGGTTAGACTCGCCAGGGCTCGTCGATCTTCCCGGAGGCGCGGCGCGGCGCGCGCCCGGTCACTCACGTATCCGCCGATAGGCGCGGGCGGCATGGGTTCGCCGCCCGCGCTCATCAACTCAGAGCTTCTCCGCTAGTTGGGAAGAAGCGTCATCCGATCGGTGTCTTTGCCATCGGAGGAGACTGACTTGTACTTCTCCGTGACGTTGACCACGCCCGAGCAGCCCGCAGAATCGCACGAGAGGGCACCATCGGAGGTATTGGTCGGGGTGCCGGTCTCGTCCGACACCGCGATGTTGACCTCCGTCCCCGCGCAAACCGGGATGCGGTGGGCGGTCTCTTTAAGCGAGCCCGGATCCACGATGTTCCCGGTGATCGCGTGACTGACCTTCGGGTTGTTGGTCGGGCTCTGGCCCTTTCCAACCGTGACGATCCTGGTCACGCCCCACATATCGGCGCAGGTCGGTACCGGCGTCGGCGGGTTCGTCGGCGTGGCCGTGGCGGTCGGCGTGGCCGGCGGGTTCGTCGGCGTGGCCGTGGCGGTCGGCGTGGCCGGCGGATTCGTCGGTGTGGCCGTGGCGGTCGGCGTGGCCGGCGGGTTCGTCGGTGTGGCCGTGGCGGTCGGCGTTGGCGGCCCAACTCCAGCTAGCGCCGGTACCGCGAGTCCGAGTGACACTCCCATCACCATCAAGTTGCAGAGGAATTTCGCGAAGCGATTCGTCACTGTCATTTCTCCCATCTGCTGTGCGGCGCGTGAATTCGATCAGCTCAATCGACTACAGCCCACCCACGCCATCGTGAGTGAGCCGCGAAATAGTACACTTTTAGGAGAAGTACCCAAACAGGCTGGAGTTCGCTCTTGGCAGGGAAAGTCTTCGACTTTCCTTTGCAGCGTCGCAAACCCCCATTCTGGGGGTTCGCTCCTAGCCCTCGCGGGGGGTGACGCGAGGGACCGTAAGGCGGGCGCCGGCTTGCAGGGCGCTGAAGTCGAGGGTGGGGTTGTACTGCCGGAGCAGCCACACCGGCACGCGGTAGCGCTTTTCAGCGAGTTCCCAGAGCGTGTCGCCTCGCTTGAGCCTGTGCGTATCGGTGCCGGTCACCTCGTAGGCGTCGAAGAATTCTTCTTGCAGTGTGTGATGGTACTCGAGCCGTCGCTGCTCGAAGGTGTCG
>JAFDAW010000217.1 GCA_019313605.1 Deltaproteobacteria bacterium | reverse complement strand
CGAAAGCCTGAAACAAGAACCCCCCGGAACCTTTCGATTCCGAGGGATTGAGTGGTAGCGGGGGGGCGCGAGCAGTCTTCGGCTGCGAAGGCCACTGCGACGCGTAGCGTCGCCGGCAACCCCCGACCTCCGGGTTATGAGAAAGTTTCCGTGTTCCCGAAAACCAATGAAACTACATAGAGTTAGAGACTTGCGGCATTTAGGCACTGGGGCTGGATGGGGTTATTTGTGCCGAAGTGACCCCAGAGTGACCCCACCTCCAATGGGGCTGGGATTCCTCCTCTCGGGCTGCGGAAGTGTCTCTTCAATCAACCCACTGAAGGGTCCAAACTCAGCTGACGGGGAGCACCCGAACGTGCTCCGCTGGTATCTCGGTCTTGCCGACAGACCCGCTTTTGAGAGCGGTTATGCCATCCTCGAGGACATGGGCCCGATATTGCAGCCGTGACAAAACCGATAGAATGACACCCAAATAACACGGCGCTCCGATACGAGAGCCTCCCACAAAGGGTGAAATCATCATGAAGCTGAAATCATCATGAAGCGACTCACGCTAATCGCTGTACTCGCCTGCCTGCCCACTGCTGTCGTTGCGAATGACGAAGAGAAAGTCGACCCGGGGTTCAACGAGCAGACCTTCAAGGGCCTCGAGATGCGTAGCATCGGGCCGGCTTTCATGTCGGGACGTATTGCCGACATCGCGATCGACCCTAATGATCAAAGCACCTGGTACGTCGGCGTCGGCAGCGGCGGCGTCTGGAAGACGACGAACAGGGGTACAACCTGGCAAGCGATCTTCGAGGACGAAGACGCCTACTCCATCGGCTCCGTGATCGTCGATCCCAATGATTCGAGCACGATCTGGGTCGGCACGGGCGAGAACGTCAGCGGCCGCCACGTCGGTTATGGCGCTGGCGTTTACCGCAGCCGCGACGCGGGTCAGAACTGGGAGAACATGGGGCTCGAAAACTCCGAGCACATCGGCATGATCCAGATCGACCCGCGCGACTCGAGCGTCGTCTTCGTCGCGTCACAGGGCCCGCTCTGGTCCGCTGGTGGCAATCGCGGGCTCTACAAGACAACCGATGGCGGCGAGAACTGGCGGAAGGTACTTGGCGACGGGCACGGTAACTCGGAGATCGATGACCGCTACACGGGCGTCTCCGAAGTGTTCATGGATCCGCGCAACCCCGACGTCATGTACGCCGTCGTGTGGCAGCGCTTCCGGAACGTTGCGGTACTCATGGACGGTGGTCCGGCGACGAGCATCCACAAGTCGGAAGACGGCGGCGAGACCTGGCGCGAGCTGACGGAAGGCCTGCCCGAGGAAGTGAAGGGCAAGATCGGCCTCGCGATCTCGCCACATAACTCCGACGTCCTCTACGCGACGATCGAGCTCGCGAACCGCACGGGTGCCATGTTCCGCTCCGAAGACGGCGGCGACAGCTGGGCGAAGGGCGCCGAATTCGCGGCCGGTGGCACGGGACCGCATTACTACAACGAGCTCTGGGCCAGCCCGCACCAGTTCGATCGCGTCTACCATGCCGACGTCAACCTCCATGTCACCGAGGACGGTGGCAAAACGATGCAAGAACTCGATCACGAGACCAAGCACGTCGATCACCACGCGATGGCGTTTGACACGAAAGATGAGGATTACATCCTGGTCGGGAATGACGGTGGTCTCTACGAGACCTTCGACCTCGGCAAGACCTGGCGCTTCATCAACAACATGCCGATCACGCAGTTCTATAAAGTCGCTATCGACTATGACGAGCCTTTCTATAACGTCTACGGCGGAACACAGGACAACAACAGCTACGGCGGGCCGTCACGCACGGACAACAATGTCGGCATCCGGCACTCCGACTGGTTCGTCACTCTGTTCGGCGACGGGCACCAATCGGCCGTGGACCCGAACAACCCCGACATCATTTACGCCGAGTGGCAACAAGGAACCCTGACGCGCTACGACCGCAAGACCGGCGAATCCGTGTACATCCGCCCGCAGGCCGGTGAAGGCGAGCCGCCGGAACGGTATAACTGGGATGCGCCGATACTCATCAGCCCGCACGATTCGAAGATGCTTTACTTCGGTACGCAGCGAGTCTGGAAGAGCACCGATTACGGTGATTCCTGGGAACCGATCAGCGGCGACCTGACACGCAACGAAGACAGGGTGCGCCAGCCGGTGATGGGCCGTACATGGAGCTACGACGCGCCGTGGGACGTGTACGCGATGTCCATGTTCAACACGATCGTCAACCTGTCGGAGTCGCCGTTGGTTCCGGGACTGATTTATGTCGGAACCGATGACGGCCTGATCCAGGTCACCGAGGACAGTGGCCGGACCTGGCGCCGCATCGACAAGCTGCCGGGCGTGCCGGATCGATTCTTCGTCAACGACATCAAGGCGGATCTGCACGACCCCAATACTGTTTTCGTCGTCGTGGACCACCACAAGAGCGGCGACTTCTCACCCTACATCCTCAAGAGTACGAATCGCGGCAAGTCCTGGAAGAGCATCGCGGGCAACTTACCTGAGCGGCATATCCTCTGGCGTGTTGTGCAAGATCATGAGAAACCGGGACTGTTGTTCCTCGGCACCGAGTTCGGCGTGTTCTTCACAGTCAACGGTGGTGGCACTTGGACCAAGCTGAAGGGCGGCTCGCCGAACATCCCGTTCCGCGACCTCGTGATTCAGACACGGGAGAACGACCTCGTCGGCGCGACGTTCGGACGCAGTTTCTACGTGCTCGACAATTACTCGCCGCTGCGCGACGTCACCGAAGACATGCTGAAGAACGAGTCCGTGTTATTCCCGGTACGCAAGACACGCTGGTATATCCCGAAGCGCCCACTGGGCTGCATGGACGAAGGTTGCACCGGCAGCCAGGGTGACGATTTCTTCGCGGCACCAAACCCGCCGTTCGGTGCGGTATTCACCTATTACCTTGCAGAGTCGCTGCATTCGAGCAAGGACGCGCGGCGCGAAAAAGAGAAGGAACGCGAAGCTGAAAACGAGAGCGTCGAGTTCGCGACCTGGGATCGCATCATCAGCGAATCACTTGAAGATGAGCCGGCAATCGTGTTTACGGTTCGTGATGCGGTCGGCAGCGTGGTTCGTCACGTCGAGGCTCCGGCTAAATCAGGCTTCCATCGCGTCGCCTGGGACTTGCGCTATCCCCCCGTCAACGCGTGGGTGCCCGAGGAGGAGCGCGGGGATGACTTTCCGTCGGGTGCCGGAGTGCTCGTCGCGCCGGGCCAGTTCACCGTGTCGATGTTTAAGCGCATCGACGGCGACCAAACGGACCTCGGGCAGTCACAGTCCTTCGACGTCGTGTCCATTCGCGAGCCGACACTGCCGGGCAGCTCGCAGGAGCAACGCGTCGCATTCGACAACCAGGTACACGAGCTGGCGCGCGCCACGGAAGGCACGATCAAGACGATCAATGTAATTGTCGGCGAACTCAAGGCTGCCAAGGAGTCGTTGTTGTCTTCGACAGCCGATCCATCGTTGTACGAAACCGCGAACTCGATTCAGCAACGCGTTCAAGCAGAACGCGACCGCCTGACCAACAGCGAAATACGTGATCCGTTCTACGAAGTGGACGAGATGACCGTGGCGGAACGCACATTCCATGCGCGCTTCGCACCGACGAGCGCTTACGGCCCGACGCCGTTACAGCGGGAGTCGCTGCGTATCGGGAGGGATCTTTACGACGACGTTTCGCGACAGCTATCGAACCTCGTCGACGACGAGTACGCCAGGCTGAAGGTTGCATTGGACGCTGCCGGCGTACCGTGGTCACCGGGCAGAGGTATCCAGTAGCATCAGCTTTTGTTGGCTCGCGCAGGGTCGCTCGCGGCCTTGTGCCGGCGCTCGGCGGTGCGTAGATGTCGACGAAGACGACTGGGTCTTCGCCCAGCAGTTCGCCGCCATGCAACACGTTGGCCGGGACATACTAAATGTCCCCCGGTCTGATCTCTTCGACTTCGTCGCCCACCGTGAGGCGCATTCGCTCTTGTCGCATGAAGCTGATCTGCTCGTGGGGGTGCGAATGGATCGGATAGTTGCCGTCAGGGTCGAACTTCACCCAAATGAGCTGGATGTGTTCACCGTTGGCCAACAAGCTGGAATGGACTCGCATCTCCGACTCGAATACCAAATCTGCCTCCGCGCCGGCTGAGGTCAGAATGTATTTCGGGGACAATGCTGTCCGCCGTTTATCGTAGCTCCAGCTCGAGTGCAGCGAGTATATCGGGCAGTTTTACTTGAACGATTCGCAGTGGCTGTTCTTGCAGTGAGGCCAAATGAATATGCGCCCGAGGTCCTCGCGTCCCCGGGCGCTTCGTTTAAGTGGTAGCGGGGGCGGGATTCGCGAGCAGCTTTCGGCTGCGAAGGCCACTGCGACGCGTAGCGTCGCCGGCAACCCCCGACCTCCTGGTGATGAGCGTGGACCGGGAGATCGGGGTTTCTTTATTGTTCTTGGGATCTTGCGGAGTTAGGCGACCCGAGGAGTGGAGCATTTAGGCACATTTTGAGCAGAATCCCCCACAGCAGCCTCCATACATGGAACGGTACAATGACGGGCGGAAGGGCTGTCCTTCGACTGGGGGAGGGGCATTAATCCGCCGCTGAGCGCCGCAACCGTGCAACCAGTCCGGTAGTGAGCTAATTCGTCGAGGGGCATCTGCCTACAAGCGGAGACAGGCTTTGAGCAAATCGCATGATCATGACTTGGGCATGAACCGGCCGATTACGCGGCGCGACTTTCTAAGCGGAGCCAGCCTGGCCGTAACCGGATCCCTCCTGACTCCAGGGTTGATCGCTTCAGCGAGCCCTGCTGAGTTCGCAACCAACAAGGCGGCAGACCACTACCCTCCGCTCTTGACCGGGATGCGCGGAAGTCACCCTGGATCCTTCGAAGTCGCCCACCAAGTTCGCGATGGCGCGCAGGGCGCCTTCGGAAACGTTGAAGACACCAACGAGAGCTACGACCTAGTCGTTGTAGGAGGTGGAATCAGCGGCCTTGCGGCAGCCTACTTCTTCCGGAAGCAGGCAGGGCCAAAGGCGAAAATCCTGATACTGGACAACCATGATGATTTCGGTGGGCATGCAAAACGAAACGAGTTTCAGTATGAGGGGCGAACTCTAGTCGACCTTGGCGGTACGGAGTTCATCGAGGCTCCGTCGACCTACCCACCCGAAGCTGCTGCTCTACTCAAAGAGCTGGGTATCGACGTCAGCCTTGCAGACACGGTCTTTGATCACGACCTTTACCGCTCCCTGGATTTGCGCGGCGGGATTTTTTTCGACAAAGAGACTTTCGGCACGGATCGCCTTGTGACAGGCGATCGTCGCGTTCCCGAGCCTGATCGGGCCTATGGTTACCAAAATCTTCCTAGCGAGTTGGCGACACCGGAAGGCGATCGAGATCAGGTCAAGGCCTACATGGCAAGATCCCCCCTGTATGAACGGGCGAAACAGGAAAGCGTGAGGTTATTTTGCGGATCTGTAGATTATCTCCCCGGTCAGACGCTTAGCAAGAAGATCCAGACGCTACGCAACGTCAGCTATTTGAATTTTTTAACCGA
>JAFDAW010000019.1 GCA_019313605.1 Deltaproteobacteria bacterium | reverse complement strand
CGATTCCGGAACGCGGCACCACGATCTCGATGACCCTGCCGATTACGCTCGCGATCATTCAATCCCTGATCGTCATCGTGGGTAAACATCGATTTGCGATTCCGATCAACGCCGTCCACGAAACCCTGCTGATCGATACCAGCGAGATTCAGCGCAGTGAGGGCCGCGAATTTCTGAACCTTCGAGGAGACGCACTCTTGCTGCGAAGTCTGTCGGATGAATTTGAACTCGGCGTTTCGCGAGATTCGGAGAAGCAATTCGCGGTGATCGTGGGCCTGGGCGAACAGCGAATCGGGCTGCTCGTCGATCGCCTGGACGGCCAGCAGGACACGGTGATCAAGCCGATCCAGGGTCCGGTCAAGAACGTGCGCGGCTTCGCGGGAGCGACGGAGTTGGGTGATCAGGATGCGGTGCTGGTCGTCGATATCTCGAGCCTGGTGGACGACACCCTGAGCAGGAAGGAAGGCGCGTGAGTGAAGTGACTACGCCGAGCGAAGAGGCACGAGATTGGGATGCGCTTGCGCGGGCTGCGGCGGATCGCGGCGGCTCTTCCGAACCGCTCGATGAAGTTCGTCAACTGCTGTCTTTCGAACTCGCAGGAGCGCCCTATGCGGTGCCCGTGGAGCGGGTGAGAGAAATCGTTCGGATGCGCCCCGTCACTCCGGTTCCCCGCATGCCCGATGAGGTTCGAGGCGTGATTTCGCTGCGCGGTGAGATGATTGAATTGATCGATCTCCGTCGGCGGCTCTCTCTCGGGTCGGTCGAGCCCTCTCGTCGGACTCGGATCATCGTAATCAAGACGAACGATGACGAAGTCGTGGGGCTGCTCGTCGACGGAGTGAGAGAGGTCTTGCGGGTTTCCGACGAGGCGATTCAACCCGCCACCGGGTCAGACACGGGTGCGGTCAACGACCTCTGCAAATTCAATGATGAGTTCGTGTCGATGATCGAGTTAGATAGGGTGCTGACTCTCGATGCCTGACGAAATCTTCACCACTTCCTCGGAAAACGAGGTCACGCTCGGCTGCTTCGAGGTGGGCGGTCGTTTGATCGCGATCGACGTCGCGAACATCCGCGAAGTCGTTCGGTGGCAGCCCGTGACGCCCCTGCCCAAATCGCCCGCACTGATCGATGGTGTCATCGACCTCCGAGGCACACTGGTGCCCGTCGTGGATCTCGCGCGAGCGCTGGACGAGAGCAAGGTAGAGCCCACGACCGGTACGCGAATCGTGGTGGCCGAGACCGATGGCCTCGTCGTCGGATTGACGGTCGACTCTGCCGTCGAGGTTCTGCAGATCAGCGCAACCAGCATGGAAGACCCGCCGCCCCTCGCCACCCAAGCGGGCTACGACGCAGCCCGGGCCGTGGTTCGAAGACCTGATTCGGAACCGATCGTGGTTCTGTCGTTGGAATCCCTGCTCGAGGCTGTTTATCGCTCGGTACTGACCACCCATGAGGACGCGGCATGAGTCCGACTCTTCCCAATTCGTCTCAATTCAGGTGGCACATTCTTTCGCTCTACTACGGCATCTCGCTGCCGGGACCCATCGTATTGTTTGCATCTCTCTTCTCTCTGCTGGAACTCACGAGTGTGGCGTGGGTCTGGCTCTGCTCACTCGCGGGGGCGTGCGCGCTTCTCGCCGCTTTGGTGGCGACGAAGAGGCAGCTCTCCTTCATCGATCCGATTGCGACCTTCTTGGATCACTTCTCCGAAGATCAGGTTGAGGATGAAGGCTGTCGGGCCGGCTTTGCCGCCACCTTGGACTTACCGCGGAGTCTGGCGTTGGCCTCCATGGTCAGCTGGATCGCGGTGGGTGGTATTGCGGCCGCCGCTATGGCACTTCGTTTCAGCTCATTCGGTTTGATGGAATGCGCGGTTGTGATGACCGCGGGGTTGATTGCGGGCTTCGTCTCTGGGGGCATCTTGTTCTGCGCGGTGAAGCGCGAAGTCGAGGAGATTCGCGTCGCACTCGCCACGCAGATTTCCGATCCCGACGTGCGCCGTGCGCAACTGAATCCGATTTCGCTCCGGAGCAAGATGATCTACGGCGCAATGAGCATGACGGCCATTCCGATGATGGTCGCGCTGGTGTTCTTCTCTGTGAAGATGGGCGGCAACACCGAAGACGTTGCGCTGCGTTGGCAAAGCGGCGTCCTCGATGCAATGGTGGACCGAATCGACGAGCAGGAACTCAGCGCTGTCGTGACTTCGGTGCTCGGTGACAAGTCAGCCCTTCTCGCACCGCTGGACGTAACGTTACTCGACTTCTCGGCGCCCGATGTAGGCGGGAGTGGGATGCTCGACGCTCAGCTCATCGCGGAAATCAGGACCGAGCGCGAGAGTGGCGTCAAACACGGTAGCCGTGGATCTCGGGTTTTCGGGCGATTCTTTTCGTGGCGAACCCTCGAGGGCGGCAGTGTCCTCGTGGTGTCAACACCCCGCCGTGCGATGGCGTTCGAGTCGAGTCGAGCCTGGCTTGAATACGCTGGCCTGCTCGCTGTCGCGATCGCAATCGGTGGTCTATTGGCGTGGCTGATGTCAAGCGACATCATCCGAGGGTTGGGTCAGCTGAACGCCGAAGTTTCGCGGATGGCTTCCGGCGATCTTCGTCGAAGCCGCGTGTTCGATTCTGAGGATGAAATTGGAGATCTCTCGAGATCCTTCGAGTCCATGGCTGAATCGCTCCGCGTGGCTCTATCTCGGATCTTCGGGGCCGCTGATCAACTCGAACACACCGCCACGGATATCGCATCGATTTCAGAGGGAGTGGCCGCGGTTACAGCGGATCAGGTTTCTGGGATTCAGCAAGCAGCGGCTTCCACGGATGCGATCAAAACCCAGGTGGGAGGGATTGCGGATTCAGCGGGAGTGCTGAACAGCTCGATCGAGGAATCTTCCAGTTCGATCCTGGAGCTGGGTGCCGCGGGCGACGATCTGAATGAAACCGCAGGGACACTGTCCGAGAAGATCGAAGAAGTCTCCGCATCGATGGAGCAGATCGTTCGAAGTGTCAGTCAGGTCGTGGAAAGCACGCAGTCGCTCTCTCAAGCGTCGTCGGAAACGTCTTCGTCGATGGAGTTGATGGCCAGTTCCCTGATGGAAGTCGACGAGAGCGCTGAAGAGTCGGCTCGACTGTCTACCTATGTTGTTTCGACTGCCGAGAGCGGGCAGGAAAAAGTCCGACAGACCATCGACGGTATGGATGCGATCCGGCTCGCTACCGAAACCGCCGAGAAGGTGATTCGAAACCTTGGCGGGCGAACGAAAGAAATCGGCGCGATCGTCGATGTGATCGATGACGTAGCGGACGAGACGAATCTCCTCGCGTTGAATGCCGCAATCATCGCTGCACAGGCCGGTGAGCATGGGCGTGCATTCTCGGTCGTGGCGGACGAGATCAAGGATCTGGCAGATCGCGTATTGGCGTCGACGAAGGAGATTGGAGAGCTGATTCGCGCTGTCCAGGAAGAGGGGGCGAACGCGATCGGAGCGATCGAGAGCGGAACCGAAAGTGTGGCGTCTGGTGTGGATCTTTCTGCGGAGGCGGGCGTCTCGCTCGAGGAGATCACGCGCGCTTCACGGGATAGCGGTGAACGGATCCAGGGGATCCTCACGGCGGTGCGCGCCCAGGCTAGCGCTGCCTCCCAGGTGGTCGAGTTGATGGAGAAGGTCCGCGGTGGCGTAGAGGAAATTCGCAACGCTGCGACTGAGCAGGAGCGCGGAAACACGATCGTCTATCGCAGCACGACTGCGATGCGTGAAGTCGCGCAGCAGGTTCGCATGACGACCGAAGAGCAGTCTCGCGGCTCGGGGCGGATTCGGGAGAGCGTCGAGGGGCAGCGAGACGCGGTCGAGCAGATCAACGAGGCGCTGCAGGAGCAGGCGGCGGCGTGTCGATCGGCAGTGGAATTCATCGAGGAAATCTTCGCGCAGACTCGGGCAAACGAGGAGTCTGCGCGTCGCATGGATCAGGCCTCGAAGGGATTGTTGAAGCAGTCAGCTGGACTCAGAGAAGATGTACACCGTTTTCAGCTCTGACGTAGTGAGCGTCGATGAGGGGACCATGATAGCGGTAGTCAGGGATTGCAAAGTTGGAGAGGCACGATGATCGTTGCTTGCCCCGGATGTAGTGCACGCTATCAGATCGAACCGGATCGCCTTCGACCCGAGGGAGTGAGACTGCGGTGTACTCGCTGTGAAGCGGTATTCCGGGTGAGCCCGCCCCCGGCTACAGCCACGAGCGGACCTCCCGCTGTGGCCACTCCGTCGGCTCCGGCTCCGGCTCCGGCGCCGCAGCCTGAAGCCTCCAAAGAACCGGCACCTTCTCTGTCGCCGCCCATGTCTCGCCCAGCACCACCCGTTGCTCCGTCCCCTCCGGTCGATCGGGAGCGGATGGTCTTGATCGCAGATCCCGAAGTCGAGCAGGGCAAGTCGACGGCCAGCGCTCTGGCCCAGTGGGGGCTTCAGCCGACGCTGGTTCACGACGGAGTCGAGGCCATCCTGGCGATCCAGAGATTGCTGCCGCGAGTCATCGTGATCGATGCGGCTCTGCCGAAAATGTTCGGCTTTCAGATCTGTGAGATCGTGAAGCGAAACGAAAGCTTGCGCGACATAAACGTGGTGCTCGTGGGTGCGATTCACGATCGAACCCGTTACCGACGCCCGCCCGAAGAGATCTACGGGGCCGATGCGTACATCGAGCGCCAGGAACTTCCCGATTCACTTCGATCCATCTTCCAGGGATTCGGAATGCTTTCTTCGGCCCCTGAACCGCCGCCGGTTTCAGCGACCGCAGCCACACTGTCGACTCCGCCTGCCGTCGCACCCACCCCGGTAACGGCGCCCCCGCCGGCAATGCAGCCCGCTCCGCCGGCACCGGCGCCCCCGCCGGTAATGGAGCCCGCTTCGCCGGCACCGGCACCCTCGCCGGCAATGCAGCCCGCTCCGCCGGCACCGGCACCCCCGCCGGCAATGGCACCCGTCGTGGAGGCAATACCCGAACCCGAGATTCCCGCTGCACCCGATATTGTCGAATCGGTCGGTTCGGTCGAGCCCCCGGTGGCAATGTCGACTCCTGAAAGTGTTGCTCCTTCCGAACCGGCATCGGGCGACCCTGAAATTGACGAACAAATCGAGCAGGCGGAGCGCCTGGCGCGAATCGTGGTGTCGGACATCGTTCTCTACAGCAAGGACAAGTTCGAGGCCGCTGTCGAGGCGGGCAACGTTCTCGAGGCCATGCAGCCTGAGATCGCGGAGGGTCGTTCGCTCTTCACGGCTCGGATTGATCCATCGGTACAGGAAATTCGGGATTTTCTGCAGGAAGAGTTGCTTCGGGTAGCGGCAGCGCGAGGCAAGCCATGAGTCTGGAATTTGACGAGAGAGACCGCGAAAGCATCGCCCAGGACATTCGAGATGGTGATGAAGAAGTTCGCCGCCTGGCGGTCGAGCGCGTCGATGCGCTTCCCGCAGAGGACGCGATTTGCCATCTGATCGAATGCCTCGGTGATTCGAGTTGGCGGGTACGGAAGGCTTCGATCGAGCGCCTCGTCGCACGCAGTGAAACGGATGCTGTGGCGAATGCACTCGTTTGTGCACTCGGCGATGGTGAGAATCCCGGACGGCGGAACGCTGCAGTGGATGCTCTCATACACTCCGGGGGGAAAGCGATCCCGGCTCTCCTCGCAGAACGTTCGAGTAGCGATGTCGATGTGCGAAAGCTGGTGGTCGATGCCCTTGCGGGCATCGCGGATTCGCGCGCCAGCGAGCCGCTTCAGGAGATGCTCGACGATTCTGATCCCAATGTTCGTGCGTCGGCGGCAGATGCGCTTGGCGCGATCGGTGGAAATGGCGTTCCGGAGGCGTTGATTTCCAAAGCGGCCGCCAGCGACGAGGATCAGCTGGTGCGGTTCTCGGCGATCCACGCACTGAATGTGTTGGAGTTTCCGGTTTGCGCGAGTGATCTCGGGTCCGTGTTGAACGATCCGATCCTTGGCCACGCAGGCCTGTCACTGCTCGGCCGTGCTGACGGTGATGAAGATGGAATTTCCATACTCCTCAAAGCGCTCGGTTCCGGATCCCGTTCCACTCGCGAGGCTTCGATACGCTCGCTGCTGAGGATCGTCGGGCAGGCCGGTCCCGAACGGAATGATTCGCTGATTGCGCGAATTCGAGCTGCCGCAATGGCGAGCGACCTCGTGGTTTCAAGCGCTGTCGAGCGGATGCCCGAAGCGGATCTTCCGATGAGATTGATCCTGATTCAATTTCTCGGGATCGTGGCGACACCCAGCGCGGTCATTCCCATCCTCCTGGCTGGGCGTGACGAGGCACTCTTTGAAGCGTCGCTCTCGACCCTGGAGTCTCTGGGCGACATTGCCGAAAAAATCATCGACACAGAGTGGTCGAGTCTGGACGCCGAATCCAGGAGAGACGCCTGCTTGCTATTCGGAGAAACCGGTGGAGAGAAAAGTGCCGCGCGCCTACTCTCGTCGCTCGAGGATCCGTCGAGCGAAACCCGATCCGCTGCCGCCCGCTCGATCGGCCATCGCGGCCTCACCTCGGGGCTGGCGCCACTCGTCGTGCGACTTGCCGCCGCGGTGGCTGAGGATGACTTCGAAGGAGAAGAAGAACTCGCGGCGATTACCGATGGATTGATTGCGCTCGCAGCGCCCGGGCCCGAGACGGGAACAGCGGTGACCGCAAGAGCAATCGAACTCTTGACGGCTTGCCTCGATGGGGCCGCAGAGGGTGTTCGCCTCGCAGTCGCTACGGTGATCGGGCGCATCGGCCGCTCTGAGGATTCACAAATCGTCAGCTTTCTGATGAAGGATGCCAGTTCGTCCGTCCGACGGGCGTCGGTCGAGGCGCTCGCTCGGCTCGAGCCCGGAACCGCGGCGGAGCCGCTTCGGCTCGCTCTCGCAGACGAATCGCCGATGGTGCGAATCGCGGCGGCGCGTGCGCTGGGCGCATCCGAGAACATCGAAGTCGTCGATGACTTGAGACGGCTCGCGGATGACGAGGACTCGGGAGTTCGCGCCGCTGCGGTCCGGTCCGTCGCGTTCCGCTTCAGCCAATCGAGCACCGACCGGAGTCGGAGCGAGATGCTGCAGGTGATCGATGCCGCTCTGGCCGACGAGCCGCCGGTCGCTCTCGCCGCGCTCGAAGCACTCTGCGAGGTGGGCGGAGCTGCAGCGGAGCGTGCGGTGGGAATCCTGGAGCGGCCGGAACCCGAACTGGTTCGCGCGGCGATTCGCTGTGTCGGCCTCCATTCGGATTCGGATGGTCTGGAGGCGCTTTTTCCGCTGATCGGGCATCCCGACTGGTCGGTCCGCGCAGAGGCAATCCAGACCGTTTCCGACCGCCGGTTGATTCAAGCCGTGCCCTCGATTCTTCGCCGCCTGGATGTGGAGCAAGATGACTTCGTTCGTGACGTGACGCTCTCGGCCCTCAAGCGTCTCGAAGGCGAGGTCGGATGAAATCGCCGCTCACAAACGACGGCCTGACGCTCACGGACGCCGAATTTCGGATGTTCGCCGATCTCATTCGCGAACACGTCGGACTCGATTTCAACGAGTCTTCTCGCTTTCTGCTCGAGCGGCGCCTGTCCCGGAGAATTCGCGAGTTGGAACTCGGGAGTGTCGCCGCCTACCACTATCACATTCGCAACGGCAGTAGCGCATCTGATGAATTTCCGAATCTGATCGACGAGTTGACGACCAACGAGACCTATTTCTTTCGCGAGTACAGCCAGCTTCGCGCGTTGATCGATGAGATCATCGAGGAACTCCAACTCGATCGAGAGAAGAGGGGTGGCCGGCCCATCAACATCTGGTCAGCGGGATGCTCGAGTGGTGAAGAGCCCTACAGCGTTGCGATGCTCGCTCGTGAGGCCGGCCTCAAGCCTGGTTCCGACGTTCACGTATATGCGTCCGACATCTCTCGCAGAATGCTGCGCAAGGCGCGCAAGGGGATTTATCGCGAAGCGTCGTTTCGGGGGACCGATCCGCACCTGCGCGACAAATATTTCATCGAAAAGGATCGACTCTGGCAGATTTCCGATGATCTCAAGCGAGACGTCGACTTCATTCATCTGAATCTGCTGGACAACTCGAAGATTGCGCTTCTCAGGACCATGGATGTGATCCTCTGCCGAAACGTAATCATCTATTTCAACATCGACACCAAATGTCAGGTCATTCGGACTTTTTACGAGAAGCTTCGCCCGGGCGGACATCTCTTGCTCGGCCACTCGGAGTCCCTGATCAATCTGTCGACATCATTCGAGTTGCGTCACCTGCGGCGTGACCTGGTCTATCGCCGTCCATTGCCTGGAATGGCGGCTGAGGATCCGTGGAGCGTTGCCGCGGCTGCGGCGATCTCCCGCAGCGATCACAACGGGATCGACGAATGATGGCGCGCTCATTGATTCGAGTACTGGTGATCGACGACTCCGCATTCAGTCGGCAGGCGATCACGCGCATGCTCGATGCCTCACCGCTGGTCGAGGTCGTCGGCGTCGCGCGCGATGGTGAGGAGGCCTTGCGGAAGACCTTCGAGCTACAGCCGGATCTGATCACCGTGGACCTCGAGATGCCGCGCATGGACGGATTCACCTTCCTTCGGGTCGTGATGAGCAAGCGTCCGACGCCTGTAATCGTCGTCAGCGGTCGGACCGGGGAGGAAGACGTGTTCCGCGCTCTCGAGCTTGGCGCGGTCGACTTCGTCTGCAAGCCGAGTCCTCGCGCGACGCCGGAGCTCAACAACATCGAACACGAGCTGGTTCGAAAGGTGCACGCGATTCGTGATCTGAGGATCGAAAAGGTCCAAACGCGAATTGGCCCGGCGCCCGCAGTGGTCCAGGAGGAAAGCGCTCCTTCGTCGTCGACATCGAAGGTCGTTGTCATTGGGTCCTCGACGGGAGGACCCGCTTCACTGATGCAGGTTTTCAGCGCGTTTGCAGATGCGCCTCAATGTTCATTCGTGGTCGCCCAGCACATGCCCGCGGGATTTACGCGCGGTTTCGCGGAGCGAATCGATCGCCTGACTCGGCTGCGCGCGCTCGAGGCTGAAGGCGGAGAAACCTTGCTACCTGGGACAGTGCTGATTGCACCCGGCGGAAAACACCTGGAACTCGAGAACATCGAAGGAACCGTCGTGACGAGATTGGTCGCCGCCGGTGGTCGGGACAAATATACGCCGTCGGTGGATCGTCTGTTCGAGAGTGCAGCGAAACACGTCGGAGCGGAATTGCTTGCAGTAGTGCTCACTGGAATGGGTGACGACGGGAGAGAGGGTGTTCGGTCGGTGCATCTGGGTGGTGGCAGTGTCATCGCAGAGTCGGAAAGCACAGCGGTCATCTTCGGAATGCCTCAGCAGGCCATTCGGACCGGCCTCGTCGATCATGTTCTTCCGTTGGGAGAGATTGCTGCAGCGATTCAGGTTGGATACCGAACTTCGTCGAGACGGGGACAGGACCATGAGGGAACGTCATGAGTGGTGATCGCAAGGATTCCTTCAGTCGCGGAGAAGAATTCTTGCAACTCTTTTCTCGGGGCGCTGAGTTCACCAAGGAGCTTCTCGTCGAGAACGAGCGGTTGCGCACGAACCTGGCAGGCCTCGAGCAGGAGCAGACCGACGCGTCGAAGACACCCGAAGAGTGGGACAAGTATCGCGAAGAACTGCAATCGCGATTGCAGGATCTGGAGGAGGAGTGCGAGAGCGTTCGAATGCGCCTGCAGCAGGTGGAAGAGGAGAATCAGCAATTTGCGGCTCGCTACCTCGAGGTTGAAGAAGAAAACAACAACCTCGCGAACCTATATGTAGCCAGCTACCAGCTTCATTCGACGCTCGACCTCGACGAGGTTTTGAAGGTCATTGTGGAGATCGTCATCAATCTGGTCGGTGCAGAGACCTTCGCCGTGTACCTGCTGGACGGCGATTCGGGAGAACTCGATGTGGCGGTTTCGGAAGGGGCAGAGCCTTCCGAATTTCCGAGTTGCTCGAAACCCGGTGGCATCATGGCGAAGTCGTTGGGAGCCGCAGAGCCTATATGTGGAGATCCCACGCAGCCGTCCAATCTCGAGGATCCGATCGTTTGCATCCCCCTGATCGTCCAGGACCGGCCGATCGGCCTGATTGGGATCTTTGCCCTGCTTCAGCAGAAAGACGGTTTCTCGGCACTCGATCACGAGTTGTTCTCGGTGATGGGTGGACACGCGTCAACCGCTCTATTCGCGGCGCGTCTCTACTCGCAGTCGGAGCGGAAACTGAACACGATCCAGGGATTCATCGATCTTTTGACGAAGTGACAAGTAGCCCGCGTGGTTGACGCGGAGATGGAGTTGAGCATGGACCGGAAAAGAATCCTGATAGTCGAAGACAGCCCGACGATGCGGCAGTTGCTGGTGTTCGCGCTTCGTCGCATGAAAGATGTCGACATTGTCGAAGCCCAGGACGGAATGGACGGGCTTCGCAAGGTGTCGAGCGATCATTTCGATCTGGCTCTGATCGACATCAACATGCCCGTAATGGATGGTCTCAAGCTGATCAGCCTGATTCGGGGTGAAGAGAGCCTTCGCAGCATTCCGATCGTGGTGATCACCACCGAGGGCGCGAAGGAAGATCGCGAACGGGCGCTCTCCCTGGGGGCGAACGAGTATCTCACGAAACCCATTCAAGCGAACCATGTGCTGACGGTCGTGAAGGGCCTTTTGAAGGGCGAGGCGCCCGCGTGAGGTGTGGCGACCTGGCAGCGCATCGAGGGAGCAGGCTCTCGATTGCATAGACGGCCCTAGCAACAACTCCTCAGATTCCAACACCGAATTCCCTCAATTCCAGCATCCCCCCGATGGACTGTTCTCGGCTTCTCCCCAATTCTGCGCCGCGGGTGGCTGTGGTATACCTGCGCGGTGAATCGAAAATCCGCAATCGATGGGTTCTGGCTGGTGGTGTTGGCGATCATTCAGCTCGCCGGGTCCGGTTGCGGCTACAAGCTCGTCAACTACGACGAGCCGATCGAGAATCTGGGCTCGGTCGCGATTCAGACCTTCAAGAACGATTCCTACGAGCCCGGGGTCGAGTTCGTTGTGGCGGACGCCCTGCGCAGGGAGTTCCTGCGACGTGGCGCGGTGGAGTTGGTCGACGACGCGATCGATGCCGACCTGGTCGTGTCGGGTGTCGTTGAGCCACTCGTCACGAGAACCCGGAGTTTCTCATCCATCGCACTCGCGCTCGAGTGGGAGGTTACGCTTCGGTTGGCCGTTGACGCGGAGTGGTCCGACGGTACCCGGATGCGCCTCGACGGGGATGGGACGAGGGCGACGGAGCGTTACCTGGCGAGCGCCGATATCGAGGCAACCCGAAAGAATCGCGACGAAGCGATTCGGACGCTGGCGTCGGGCCTCGCTTCGCACGTCCACGACATGCTCTACGAGCTCTACCTGCCATGACCCTCGACGATCTCCGTGCTGAGCTCGAGGAAGGTCGACTGCGCTCCAGCTACCTCGCTGTGGGCGCGGAGCCGCTGTTGCGCGACGACGCACTGGAAGCGATCCGAGTCGCCGCACTCGCAGACGGCCCCTCGGATTTCGACTATGAGCGACTCGATGGAGAAACGGTTACAGGGGCTGCATTGCTCGATGCGGTGGGAACGCTGCCGGTGTTGGCTCCGAGACGTCTCGTTGTGCTGCGCGAGCCCGAGTCCGCGCGCGCCAAGGCGCGAGGGCTTACGGACTCGCTCGGTGAGGCGCTGGTCGCGTTGAAAGACAGTCGCGACACCGTCCTCGTCGTTCTCGCGGAGAAAGTGGACGGGCGCTCCCGCTGGGTGAAGGCTTTTGGAAGTGCTGCAGTGGTGCGCTGCGATCCGCCGCGAAAAGGAGTGGCACTCTCCGCCTTCATCGCGGCCGAGGCGAGTCGGCAAGGAATCCATCTCGACCGAGCCGCGATTGCATTGCTCGCGGAGCGGACGGGTCCGCAGTTGTTGGTGCTGCGGCAGGAGATCGCGAAGGCTGCTCTCTTCGCCGGACCGGGTGAAAAGGTGAAAGCGAAGCACGTTGCGGAATCGACGAGCGACGTTGCCGAAGAGCCCATCTGGGATCTCACCGACGCAATCGGGGAAGGGCGTTGTGGCGACGCGCTGGCCCTGCTCGGGAAATTGCTGCGTGCGGGGAGTGCGCCACCCGCAATTCTAGGTGCGTTCGTCAATCACTTCCGGAAACTCACGAGCGTGCGCAACGGTGGTGTCGTTACAGGAGCGCCCTTCGCGACGCGCAAACTGGAGAGTCAGTCGGGCAGATTCAGCCCGGGACGCCTGCTCTCTTGCCTGGCCGCGATTCACCAGACCGACCTCGCCCTCAAGGGTGCCGGGGGAATACCGCCGGCACTTGCGATGGAGCGCCTCGTGATCGCCCTCGCCAGCTGACGGCGAGCCAGCGCAAACCTACGCTCGTGGCGACCGACGTGTGCGGTGCGCCGCTGTCGTTACCTTGACGTCGCCGCTGTCGTTACCTTGAAGTGATCGGGTGCCGCAGAGTCGTTTCGCGCGATCAGGTCGAAGCGAGTCGGTTCTGACTCTTGGCGAGTCGGGAGACTTGTCGGCTCGCGCGCTTCTTCGGAATCGCTCCCTTCGATGCGGCGCGGCGCAGAACGCCCTCGGCGACCTTGATTGCCGAAGCCGTCTCTCCTGCATCATCCGCGTCCAGCGCGGTCCGAGCACTCTTGACCGCCGACTTGACCCGGCTGCGGGTGTGGCGATTGCGCTCGGTGCGCTTGAGTGTCTGGCGGGCTCTTTTCTTTGCCGATTTGTGATCTGCCACAGAATCTCTCTCTCGGAATTGACGGGGGCCGATCATAGGGAGCGCGAGCCCCGGTGTCGACGGGAGCCGCCCCCGGATCTGGAGCCCCGGCGTCCAGCTGGAGCCCTCCATTCATCCTGGACCCGGCCTTCAGGGGGGCGGCAGAACCACCGATAAGCACCGCGGACCGGTGGGATCCGGGGGGGTCGCGGTGAGGGGAAGCAAGAGTCGGGTTGTAGCCCTTGCGGCGTTCGGAGGCTGCTTCCTGGCATTTTGGGCGCCTGCGAGCGCACAGGGCCCCGCGGACCCGGCCCAGAGGGCAGCTCAGGTTGGGCCCGAAGTGGCTTCCACGGGCCCGGGCGGAGAATCCCCCGCTGATTCGGGGGCCGCGACGGACCTCGAGGCACAATCCCCCGATCCGGCATCGCCGGCCGGCTTCGCGAGCGACCTGGACCGAACCGCAGCGGCAGTTCGTCTCGCCTGGCGGGCCGAGGCCGACGGCCTGGCCGAGCGTGCCCGGCGAGCCCGCCGCGTGGCGCTCCAATACGGGATGTGGAACTTCGACCCCGCGGCGCGCGCGCTGATCGGCCCCGAACTGAAAGGTGCAGGTCTCGAGCAGGCGCAGGCGGCGGTCGTGCTCTCCCCTGATCTGCCGGCAGCCCGAATGGCTTTGGCCCGGGAGATTTGGCTGGAGGGCGATTCGCCGATCGTCGCGGTGCGGACGGCGTTTGGCGCGCTGCTCGCCATCCCTCGACACTTCGAATCGTCGGTCTGGTTTTCGGCGACGACCCTCTATATCTGTACGCTGGCCCTGATCGCCGGTGGGCTGCTGACGCTTGCCATCTTCGGCGTCCTCGCGTTTTTCCACGCCGCCCACGACATCGGGGACCTGATTTCGTCAGCGATGCCCGCTTTTGCGCGCGCCGCGCTGCTCGGTGCGGTGATGCTCGCACCGCTCGCTTTGCAGCAGGGGTTACTCGGACTCGCCCTCACGCTTTTTTCGGTTGGATTGATCTACGGAGCCATTCGCCAGCGCCTCGTCCTGTGTGTGGCAGCAATCGCAGTGCTCGTTGGCATGTTTCCAATGGCACGGCTCGTGGGGGTGTTGCTCACCGCCTATGTCGAACCCCCGATCGAGGCGGCGATTTTTGCGACCGATGGATTTGCGTTGCCCGGAGACATGAGCCTGCTCGAGTCCGCAGCGGAAACCGACCCGATGGCCGCCATGGCGCTGGCCGTAGCCGCCCGCCGATCGGGCGATCTGTCGGATGCCGAAGCGCGATATCAACGCTTGCTCCAGCAGGATCCCGCTCATTACACCGCCGCCAACAACGCCGCCAATGTGAATGTGGAACTCGACCGGCTGGAGAGCGCCATCGATCTCTACCGTCGATCGGTGGAAATGCGTGATTCCGCGACCGTGCGCTTCAATCTCTCGCAGGCCCAGGGACAGGCATTCAAGCTCGACGACGTCGGTCCGAGCCTGGCGGCCGCACAGCGTTTGGATTCCGAGAGGGTCGCCGAGCTCACGCTGTTGCAGGGGAGCGATCTCGCGATGTTCACGATCGATTTCCCGCTGCCGCGTCGCATGCTCTGGGATCGGGTTCTCGCTGCTGGTTTCGCCGGTTCTGGCGAGCCGTTCGCAGCTGAACTCCGCTCGGCGATTGCGCCCGGCGTGCTGGGCCACAACGAGCAGGTCTCGGTGGGGGCATTTGCATTGATCGCAATCCTCTCGTTGATGGGCGCTTCTCGGGTGAAGAGGTCTCAGTGGTGCAATCGGTGCGGTAGAAGGATGTGCCCTCGTTGCGAACCAGATCTCGGTGACGAAGCGGATTGCGAGAGTTGCAATCGTCTTTTCAAGCATCCAGAGACGACCGATCGCGAGATGCGCGTGGCGCGCGTCAACGCGCTCCGCTTTCGCGAGCTGCGTTTGGCACGCGTTCGGTTGATCGGATCGATTCTCCTCCCCGGAGTCGCGGGCGCGTTGTCGCGTTGTCCGTGGGCGAGTTTCATCGGGTCGCTTTCGGCTGCGGTCGCGATCCTGGTGGTGGTCTGGCGCAACGGTGTCTCGCCCGATCCGCTGGTTGCGGGTGCGGTGGCTTCGATGGCCTTCGGATTGATCGCGGTACTGGCGGTGTTCTGTTACGTCGCTTCGGTCGCCGTTTCGCTTGCCGCGCGGAGCAGGAGTTAGCAATGGGCACGTCTCTTCGTGGCGATCTCAAGGACTTTGGCATCGCAGATGTCTTCCAGTTGATCGGGCAACAGCGCAAGACCGGTGTGCTCGAGTTCAACGGCGGTGGTCAGCAGATCCAGATTCAATTCAATGAGGGTGCAGTGGTGTCTGCCGCGCCGGTCGGGTCGTGGCCCGATGCAGCGTTCGGAGAGATGCTCATGCGGTGTGGGCTGTTGAGCCGAGACCGCGTCGACGAATTGAGACGAGAGTGCGGGGCTTCAGCGCGGACGTTATCGGGCGTGGTGACGGCCCGAGGCTGGCTCGGCGAAGACGAACTCCGAAAGATCGAAGAACTTCTCACGCGCGAAACCATCTTCTCGGTTCTGCGCTGGGAAGCGGGTTCGTTCGACTTTACGGCGAAGGAAATCGAAAAAGATCGGAGTGGCGGCCTGCTTCTCGGAGCGGAGCAGATCCTGATGGATGGCCTCCGCATGGTCGACGAGTGGCAGAGCTTTGCCGAACTGGTTCCGTCCGAGGATACGGTCTTTCGTCGCTTGCTCTCCTTCGAACAATACGCGGAGCGGCACAGTGGCGAGACGCCCGGTCAGATCGCGAATGCCGAGCGCGTCTTCGAGTTGGTCGATGGGCGCCTTCCGGTCCGCCGCATCATCGATCTTTCGATGCTCGGCACGTTCGATGCGGTTCGTGCACTCTCTCAGCTTCACGGGTCCAATATCACCGAGACCGTGGAAATCGAAACTCAGGAGCCATCGGCAGAGGTCGATCCGCGGGGCGTTCAGCGGCCCTCTCTACTCGGCATACTCGCTGCACTCGCCTCATTCGCTCTGCTCGCAGCTGTTACGGCCTCGATCGCGCTACGCGCAGGCTCCGGAGAGGCTCCGGATCCGTTTTCGATCCAGCGGCCCGCAGCGCTCGAAATCGCGAGATCCACTCATGCAAAGCACCAGATTCGCCACGCCCTCGAGACCTATTGGTTTACCCATGGTCGTTGGCCGACAAGCCTCGCCGAACTCGTAGACGGCGGGTTCGTCTCGCAGCGGGAATTGGCATCCGAGGGTGGCCATCCCTACTATTTCGCGAGTCGCGAGAACGGAGCTTGGTTGCTCGCGCCCGATCGCTGAGGGAATCTCCTGTCCAAGACTGACTCGACTGCTCGCCAGACCCTGGTATTCGACGACAATCAGAGTGCGGCTGTACTCTACGGAGAGGAGGACCGCACCCTCCGGATGTTGGAGCGGGATCTCGGGGTCGATGCGAGAGCGCGAGGCAACGAAGTTCGGCTGGTCGGAGACGCCGACAAGGTCGAACTCGCGCGCAAGGTCCTGGAAGAACTCTATGGTGTGGTTCGATCCGGAGGCGAGCTGCGTACCCGCGACGTTCGCCAGGCGGTGCGAATGGTAACCGAAGAGCCCGATGTGAACCTCAGCGAGGTCTACGAGGACGTTCTGTCTTCGGTCGGGGGTCGGCATCGGATCAAGGCGAAGAACGTCAATCAGCGCCGGTACATCGAGGCGATGCGCAAGACCGATGTCGTTTTTGCGGTCGGCCCCGCTGGTACGGGCAAAACCTATCTCGCGATGGCGATGGCGATCGCTGCCCTCAATCGTCACGAAGTTTCGCGCGTCGTGCTGACCCGACCGGCGGTGGAAGCCGGCGAGAAGCTGGGCTTCCTACCGGGATCGATGGCCGAAAAGGTCGATCCCTATCTACGCCCACTCTACGACGCGCTGAACGAGATGATGCCGTTTGAAAAATCCACTCGATTGATGGAGCGAGGTGTCATCGAGGTGGCTCCCCTGGCCTTCATGCGCGGCCGCACGCTCAACGATTCATTCGTGATCTTGGACGAAGCGCAGAACACGACCCATGAACAGATGAAGATGTTGCTGACGCGCCTCGGATTCGACTCGAAGGCGGTGATCACCGGTGATGTTACGCAGATTGCTGACGCGCCTCGGATTCGACTCGAAGGCGGTGATCACCGGTGATGTTACGCAGATCGATCTACCCGCTGAAAAGAGCAGCGGGCTGGTTGAGGCGACGAACATTCTGGAAGGTGTCGAAGGGATCGAATTCCTCTATTTCAGTGAGAAGGATGTGGTTCGCCACCCCCTCGTACAGTCGATCATCGTCGCCTACGAGCGCCACGAAGCGAAGTCGAAAAACGGCCGTGCTGAAGACGCCCCGGCCCAGCAGACCGCACGTCAAGTGACGGACTCCGAAGACGAGTGACGGTTCGACTCACGCTGCCGCCGCGATCGCGACAGCTCCCCCGGCTCGACTCCCGCCTGCTCCGGTCTCGTGCGGTTCGTGCACTCCGAGAGGTCGGCCACTCGACTTCGGAACTCTCGATTGCGATTGTGCTGGACGACGAGATTGCGGCGTTGAATTCCGAGCACCGGGGCAAGCGCTCTGCGACAGACGTCCTGTCGTTTTCACTGCTGGAAGGTGAGTACAGCGACCAACGCGGGAAGCTTCTCGGCGATGTGGTGATCGGAATCGAAACCGCGGCTCGCCAGGCGCGGGCGGCCCATCGCGGGCTGGACGAAGAAGTGGCGAGACTCTTGATTCATGGAATCCTCCACCTGCTCGGGTGGGACCACGAAGAATCTGCGGAGGCCAAGCTGATGCGCGGGGAAGAGCGGCGGCTGTGGCGTGCGGTTCGCTCTTGATCGGTCGGGCGCGGTTTGGCCTGCTGGCCGCTTATGGGGTCGCGAACTTCCTTGCGTTTCCGCATCCCATCGGGGAGCGCGTGCTCGACCTCGGCCTGGTCTGTGGTTGGTTGAGTCCGGCGTTGCTGATCCTGGGGTTGAGCGGCCTATCGCCCCGGGCCGCTGCGAAGACTGGTTTCGTCGCTGGAACCCTCATCTACGTCGTGTCCGTCAGTTACGGCCACGCGGTGCCACCCATGGGTGTGCTCGGGGTTCTCGGGATGGGCGCTCACGCGGGTTTGTTCACTGCGGTCTTTGCGGCCGGCTGGGCGTTGCTCGGGCGCCGCGGAATGGCTTCTCCCTGGTCGGCCGCGCTGCTCTGGACGGTTTTGGAGTACGCGCGCTCCGCGGGTGAGCTCGGTTTTCCGTGGGCCGTGATCGGATACACCCAACACGCCAACCCGCTGCTGCTCTCGTGGGCCGCCTACACGGGTGTCTACGGTATGTCGTTCGCCGTCGTACTCGTGGGGGCGACGTTGGCTGCCATCGCGCAGGAGCTGCGGGCCTCGCGGAGTTTGTCGAAAACACCGCGTGTCGCACTCGCCGGAGTAGCGCTGATCGCTGTGGCGGGCTTCTTGCTCCGATCGGCGCCCGACCCGGACGCGGATACGATTCGGGTCGCCGTCCTTCAGGGCAATATCGAGCAGGGCGTAAAATGGAATCCCGCATGGGTCGAGCGCACCCTCACCATCTATGAGGATCTGTCCCGCAGGGCTGCCGAGGCGGGTGCGGAAGTGGTGGTATTTCCCGAGACGGCAATGCCGGGAGCGCTGAACTCGGATCCAATCCTGCGCGGTCGGATGGTCCGGCTCGCGCGCGAGACCGGTGCCGTCTACGTGGTGGGTGGTGTTGCGGTGGAACGCCGGCCCGGCCGGCACGCCACCGAGTTCTTCGACAGCGCATTCGTGATTCAAGCCGATGGCAGCTTCGGCGAGCGCTACGACAAGAGCCAACTGGTCCCGTTCGGCGAGTTCGTACCGTTTCGCTCCTGGCTCAGGCCCTTCTTTGAAGCGATCGCTCGGGGCATGGCGACCGAGAGCGTGTCGCGGGGCTCGGGGCCTCGCGCGCTTTCGATCGCGACCCCCGCCGCGTCGGCGGCGAATCTGACCGCGGGAGTGCCGATCTGCTATGAACTGCTCTTCCCGGACCTCACGCGGCGTTTTGTGCGCGATGGCGCAGTCCTGCTCCTCGCGATCACGAACGACGCCTGGTACGGGCGGACTGGGGCCCCCTATCAGTTCCTGGCGATGACCGCCGTGCGTTCGGCAGAAAATGGTGTCTGGACGGCGAGAGCCGCAAACACGGGAGTGTCTGCGATCATCGACTCCCGGGGTCGCGTTCGATCCCGCACGCGGATCTTCGAGCGAGACCTTCTGGTGGGTGACCTGCCGTTGCGCGCGTCGCCAGCGGGAGGGACATTCTACGCCCGGCACGGCGACCTCTTCGCCTACGGGTGCTGGGTGGCAATTGCGGCACTCGTAGTGGTGAGTGCTGCGCGAAAGGCGAAAGAAAAGAAGCGATGAGTTCCGAAAACACGAAGTGCGACCTGGACCCCAACGAGCTTACGGATCGATTGCGCAAGTTGCGCGCCCAATTCGACGAGCTCCGGAGGCGTCTTTGACTTCGCTGCATTGCGCCAGCGTCTCGATGCGCTCGAGACCGAGACAGCCCGGCCTGACCTGTGGGAAGATCGGGATTCCGCCGAGAAGCTTCTGCGAGAGAAGCGGTTGGTCGAGCGCGAAGTCGCCTTCTTCGACTCACTCGGATCCAATCTCGAAGACGCCGAGGTATTGCTCGAGCTGGCTGCTGAAGTCGACGACGGGCAGACGCGTGCAGAGGCCTCAGAAAAACTCGATGCCGCCGCGCGGGATCTGGAAGATGCGGAATTCCGCCAGATGCTCGGCGGAGAGAACGACGCCTCCAATGCGATCGTCTCGATCAACTCCGGTGCGGGCGGTACGGATGCCTGCGACTGGGCGGAAATACTGATGCGAATGTATTTGCGCTGGGCGGAGCGGCACGGCTTCCAGACCGAGATGATCGATCAGCAGGACGGCGAAGAGGCCGGTTTGCGCGGTGTCACATTTACCGTCAAGGGAGAATTTGCGTTCGGTTATCTCAAGGCGGAGGGCGGTGTGCACCGTCTCGTGAGGATTTCTCCGTTCGATTCCCAGGCGCGCCGTCACACCGCATTTGCGAGCGTGACCGTGGCACCGGAAATCGACGACACGATCGAGGTGGATCTCGACGAGAGCGACATCCGGGTCGACACCTATCGCGCGAGCGGCGCGGGCGGCCAGCATGTCAACAAGACCGACTCGGCGGTTCGCATGACCCATGTACCGACGGGGATCGTGGTGCAGTGCCAAAACGAGCGCTCTCAGCACAAGAACCGATCCTCGGCGATGAAGATCCTGCGAGCCCGGCTCTACGAGCGCGCGCGGCAGGAAAGAGAGGCGGAACAGGCGGCCACCCGGGGCGAGCAGAAGCAGATCGATTTCGGCAGCCAGATTCGATCCTATACCCTCCACCCCCAACAGCGGATCAAGGACCATCGGACCGATCTCGAGATTGGCAATGTGAATGCGGTGCTGGATGGCGACATCGACCGATTCATTCGCGCCTATCTGCTCAAGCAGGCCAGCGCGGAATTGGAGGGCGCGTGAGCGATCAGGAACGCGAGGCGCGGCGCGCTCGACTCGAGGCCTTGCGGAGTGAGGGCGTCGATCCATTTCCCGCCAGGGTTGGTGAGTGGCTTCCGATCGCCGATTTGCGAGAGCGCTACGAGCCGATGGACGCCGAGCGCCTGGAAGCAGAGCCGCAGTCGGTTGCCGTGGTGGGTCGCATCATGGCTTCCCGCTCCTTCGGCAAGTTGATGTTTCTGCGGATCGTCGAGGCCGGCGAGTCGATTCAGGTGAGCGCGAAGAAGAACGAGCTGGAAGAGGCGACCTTCCGCTTCATCCGTGAACTCGACGTCGGAGATTTCGTTCGCTTCGAGGGAGACCTCTGGCGGACCCGGACGGGCGAACTCACCGTCGACGCAAAATCGGTCCAGCTGCTAGCGAAGAGTCTTCGCGGACTACCGGAGAAGTGGCACGGCCTGAGTGATCTCGAGGTCCGTTACCGGCAGCGCTACCTCGACTTGGTCGTCAATGAGGATGCGCGTCGCATCGCGATCCTGCGAAGTCGAACCGTGAGCGCGATGCGCCGGTTTCTGGATGCGCGGGGTTTTCTGGAGGTCGAGACGCCAATCCTCCAGCCTCTCTACGGCGGAGCGACTGCGCGCCCGTTCATCACCCGCCACAACACCTACGATCAGCAACTCTATCTCCGCATCGCCACCGAACTCTATTTGAAGCGTCTGGTCACCGGGGGACTCGATCGGGTCTACGAGATTGGTCACGATTTCAGGAACGAGGGAGTGTCTCGTAAGCACAATCCCGAGTTCACCATGATGGAGTGTTACCAGGCCTACGCGGACTACCGCGACATCATGGAGCTCGTCGAGTCGATGGTGCGCGAGATCGCGATGGAGGTGCAGGGAACCCATCAGATCGAATATGCGGGTGAGAAGATCGATCTCTCGGGTCCGTGGCCCCGGCTCCCGCTGTGTCAGGCGATCGAAGAGGCCACGGGAATCGACGTGCTCGCCTGTGCAGACGCGGATTCGCTGCGCGCGGCGGTCCGCGAGAAGAAGATGGGCTCGGGGGATTCACCCACCTGGGCGACGCTGGTCGACGATCTGTTCAGCGATCACGTCGAGCCGAAGCTGATTCAGCCTGTCTTCATTACCGATCACCCGGTCGAGTTGTCGCCGCTCGCCAAGCGTTCGCAGGAAGACCCCCGATTGGTGGAGCGATTCGAGCCTTACATCGCCGCGATGGAAGTAGGTAACGCCTTCAGTGAGCTCAACGATCCCGACGACCAGAGAGCGCGGATGGAAGAACAGCTCCAGAACCACGCGGACGGAGACGAGGAGGCGCATCCCGTCGACGAGGACTTTCTCCGAACTCTCGAGCACGCGATGCCACCGACGGGTGGGCTCGGAATGGGGATCGATCGCCTCGTGATGCTCCTGGCGGACGCTCCGAACATTCGCGAGGTGATCCTCTTTCCGCATCTGCGTCCGGAGACCTCCTAGTGGAGGGTTTCTCGGGAGCGGTCTGGAGTGTGTTGACCGCCACCGGCGGGGCGCTCTCGCTCACGTTCATCGTCGCGATCTTCCTCGGAATTGCAGCGCTCATGCTGCTCTTCCTCGGATCGGCGGTGGTCGCGCTCGAACAATTCGCCCGGGTCTCCAGGAGCTGGGGAAACCTGATCCGCTTTGGACTGTGTTGGTCGGGCGTAGCGGCGGCCGGCTATCTCTATCAGTTCCACCCGGAGCTGGCTGCTCGACCCTGGACGGAGTGGCTGCGCGATTGGTTGCTCGCGACCGGAAATGCAATCGCAGTCGTCGCCGTTGCGACCCTCTCGATCCGTGCCCTGCTCAAATGGGTACGGCCGCACCATCTCGCGATCGGCAATATCGTCGTGCTGGGGATCGGTTACTCGCTCGTGGTCGGTGGGAGCGACAGTGTTGGCTACTCGGCCACGCCGCTGGCGATGGCGGTGGCGATCGCGATCCTGATCGGATTGCGCCGCCGAGGTCGGCGCGATCCGGAGCGAGCCGTTCTGGGCGAGGGCGAGCGTCTGCTCCGCGTACTCTGCGGCGCGTTGGTTCCGGGGATCGTGATTGCGCTGCTGCTTTCCGAGCCCAGCTTCGATCTCGCGGCGGTAGGGGCGGGAATCCTGCAGATCTACCTCATCGGCATCCTGCTCGGATTGTTCCCCCTCGCCGCAGCGGGTTTTCTGGATTCCCGAGGAAGCTCGGAGTGGTTCATCGCAATTCGATACCTGATGGCGAAGCGTAGGCAGACCTTCATTTCGATCATTACGGGCATCTGTGTAGTCGGCATCGCGACGGGGGTGTGGCTCATCATCACCGTGCTGTCGGTGATGAACGGTTTCGAGCGTACCTGGCGCGAGGAGATCATCGGCAATCGCGCGCACTTCACCGTCCACCACAGCCTGGGGCCATTCGGTGACTACGAAGAGGTTCTCGAAAAAGTCACCGCCGTGCCGGGTGTCGTTTCGGCCTCGCCCTACCTCGACGCCGAGGGAATGGTTCGCGCACCTGGAGGCCAGATCATGGCCGTGCGTCTTCGCGGTGTGGATCCCAAGCGGGTCGGAGACGTCACGGATCTTCGCGAAGATCTTTTGAGCGGATCACTCGAGGATCTCGAGCCTGGAGCCACCGCCGACGGCGAGGATCCGGCAATCCTGATCGGGAACCAACTCGCTTCTTCCGTGGGCGCCCGTGTCGGAGATTCGGCCCGCAGACACCGTTGGGTCCGGCTCCCCGACTGGCGCGCTTTCGCGTCGTGGGAATCTTTCAATCCACTTTTTTCCAATTCGATGAAGTGTTCACCTTCGTGAATCTCGCGGCCGCGCAGGCCTTCAAGCGCACGGATGACGTAATCGATGGCATCGAGGGCAGGACCACCGACTTCTATCGATCGCGCAGCGTCGCCGCCGAAGTTCGCACCGCGCTCGGCTTCCCGTTTTTCACCCGCGACTGGAACGATTTCTTCCCCGCATTCTTTCAGGCGCTCAAGACCGAGAGAGTCATGATGTTCGTGCTGCTTACGATGATCATGGTCGTTGCGGCGTTCGCGATCGTCTCGACCCTGGTGATGATGATCATGGAGAAGTCGGGGGACATCTCGATCCTGAAGACGATGGGGGCGCGAGATGAGATGATCGAGCGGATCTTCGCGATCGAAGGGACGCTGATCGGTCTGGTCGGTACCGTTCTCGGTGTGATCGCGGGTGTGTCGGTGACCGGTCAGATCGCCTGGGTCCAGCAGCAGATCGAGGCGGTCATTGGTATCGACACGCTGCCCGCGAGCGTCTACCAATTTGACACTCTTCCCGCCGAACTCGACTTCGGCCAGATCGCGATTGCGGTCGGGATCGCGATGGTCCTGGCACTGGGTGCAACGCTACTTCCGAGCCGCCAGGGTGCGCGCCTCGATCCCGTCGAGGCACTTCGGTATGAGTGAGCCGCTCATTCGCGTCAGCGGGCTGTGCAAGTCGTTCGAGACCGGTGACGGAACGATCGAGGTGCTGCGCGGACTCGACTTCGAGATCCATCCCGGCGAATGTCTGGCGATCGTCGGTAGTTCCGGTGTGGGAAAATCAACATTGCTCCACATCCTCGGAGCGCTCGATCACCCGACTTCGGGAAGCGTCGAGTTTCGCGGCGAGGATCTGTTTGCGAACTCGAGCGACGAACTCGCGCGCTTCCGAAGCGACTGCCTCGGCTTCATCTTTCAATTCCACCACCTGCTTCCCGAATTCAACGCGCTCGAGAACGTGATGATGCCCGGACTGATCGCGAACGAACCCCTCGAGCCGCTGCGGGATCGGGCGATCGCCTTGCTCGGGGAAGTGGGTCTGTCGCACCGCGTCGAGCATCCGGTGGGCAAACTCTCGGGTGGCGAACGGCAGCGCGTGGCCGTGGCCCGCGCGGTGGTGCGAGAGCCCGCACTGCTACTCGCCGACGAACCGACGGGAAATCTGGATCCCAAGACGGGCGACCAGGTGCTCGATCTGCTGCTGGAACTCAACCGCACCCATCAGAGCGGATTGGTCGTGGTGACCCACAGCCCGGAGATCGCCACCCGGCTCGGCCGAAAGCTGGTTTTGTCGGACGGCTTCGTGGAGAGTGCCGAGCACTTCACCGACGCGCCGATTTCGTCATAACCCTCTGATAAATCAGAGGAAATCCAATCGCGGCGGGCTTGTCACTCCGTTCGGAGACGACTAGACTCCCGGCGGTCTGAGTGATGGGGCCCGGACCGCACCGTTCCCCCAAAAGGCGATCCACTTCCGGTTCCCGAATTCCCGCTGCGGCTGGAGGTAGGTGTTGCGCGCTGCACCTTGTGCGGAGCGATTTCGAATCCGTTTCGCGACGTCGCTCGCGCTCTGCACCGCTGTTTTTGCGGTGGCGGTGGCCGCGGGTGCGGTCGAGCCATCGCACAACGTCGCGGTGCTTCCCTTTCGGGTTCACAGTGCGAAATCCATCGACTACCTCGGAGAATCGATTTCCAATTTGATCCGCTCGCGCCTCGAAGCGCGAGGAGAGGTCGCTGTCATCGACGTCTCTTTGCTGGGGGAGGCGGGCCTCCAGGCCTCGGACTCCGATCTGCGAGGCATCGCGACGAGGGCCGGAGCCGACACGGTCGTGAGTGGAAGTCTCACGGAACTCGCGGGGCATTACAGTCTCGACGTTCGCGTGACGCCCGCCGCGATCGGCCTGCGATCCCATACCTTCGTGCTCACCGCCCAGCGAGATGATGAACTGCTGGAGCGCGTCAACGAATTGGCCGATCAGGTCCTCAATCAGATCGTCGGAGCCGAGCCCGCCAACGTTGCGGAAGTCCAGATCCTCGGGCCGCCCAACGCAATGAAGGATTTCGCCCCGCTGCTTCAGACCCAGGCTGGGGTGGGGTACGACCCCGCTGCAATTCACGATGACCTGGTCCTGCTGCGCGCCATACCCGAGGTGGCTGACGCCGAGGTCGAGACCGAGCGCGGGCCTCAGGGCGTCGTCGTTCGTTTCAATCTCGTGATGGCACAACGCATCCTGACGGAGCCAACATCGCAGCAGGTCACGGGCGAGCAGGTGGCGGAGGTTCGCGTACGGGGTAACCGCAGGATCGAAGCCGACGCCATCAAGGCCCGGATCAGGACCGAGCCGGGCAGCCGGTACAGCCCCCAGCAGATCGCGAAAGACCTCACCGCCGTTCACTCGCTGGGATTTTTCAGCAACGTTCGGATTTTCCGCGAATTGGGACCTTCGGGTCTAATCGTAGTTTTCGAAGTCGAAGAGTATCCGGTGGTTCGTCAGATCTCGATTTCGGGCAACGAGAACCTGGACAGTGATGACATTCGCGACATCCTGACGCTCACGACGGGATCCTCCCTCGACTACCCGTTGCTGTTCGAAAACCGCTCGCGAATCGAGAGCCTCTACCGCGCTCAGGGTTATTACCTGGCAGATGTCAGCTACGAAATCGCGGATCTCGGAGAAGCGTCGATCAGTGTCGACTTCATCGTTGTCGAAAACGAAAAACTCAAACTGCGCGAAATCGTGTTCAAGGGCAACGAAGCATTTTCCGACAGCCAGCTCAAGCAGGGATTCAAGACCAAGACCTGGAAGTTCTGGTCGCTTGCGACCTCCTGGTTCGATCGATCCGGCACCTTCTCGGAGCCGCTGTTCGTCCAGGATCTCCGCCTGATCGAAGAGCGGTATCACCAAGCCGGTTTTCTCCAGGTCGAGGTGGGTTATCCGGATGTCGAACCCACAGAAACCGGGCTGTTCGTAACGGTCGAGATTGTCGAAGGAAATCAATTTCGCGTCGGGGAGATCGATGTCGAGGGTGACAACACCGTCGATCTCGAACGCCTGCGCGGACAACTGAGCCTCCAGCAAGGAGACATCTTCAACCGCTCGTTTCTCACGCAGGATGTCGAAGGGCTACAGCGCCACTACACGGATCGCGGCTTCTTCCTGGCGGACGTGACGCCGCTGATGGATCGATCGGACGAAGACCTCACCGTCGACGTCGTTTTTCAGGTCAAAAAGGGGCCGCTCTATTTCATTCGCGAGGTTGGCATTTCGGGCAACACCCGGACTGTCGATTCGGTGATCCGGCGCGAGGTTCCGCTGGTCGAGGGCCAACTCTACTCGTCGAGATCCATCGAAATCGCGCGGGCGAGACTCCAGCGCCTCAGCTTCTTTGAAGAGGTCGAGTTGCGCCCGGAGCCCACGGATGACCCCCAGCAGATCGATCTCGAAGTCGAGGTCGTCGAACGTCCGACGGGATCGTTCAGTTTTGGCGCGGGCTTCTCGTCCCAGGACTCTTTCGTGCTGACGGGTTCGCTCTCGGAAACCAACCTCTTCGGCCGCGGCTACGGGCTCAATCTGACGGCTGACCTGAGCTTCAAGAGTCAGCGCCTCTACGCACAGTTTTCGGATCCCTACTTTCTGGATTCGAACTTCAGCATGAGCGCCACGGTCTTCCGCACGTCGGTTCGCTTCGAGGATTTCGAGCAGGACCAGACGGGTGGGGAAATCATTTTTGGTCACCCCCTGACCGAGGACCATCGGGCCCGCGTCTTTGCGCGATACAGCATTCGGAGCCGGGAGATCGACCAGAACTCGAACGTCGACACCGCCGCAATCATTTTTCGCGAAATTCTCGGCGGATCGGAGCTCACGAGCTCGGGCGGGCTCAACTTCATGGCCGACTACCGCAACGACCGCATGTCTCCCACGGACGGGTACGAGCTGAACGGTGCCGTCGAATTTGCGGGCATGGGTGGTTTTACCAAGTTTCTGCGCCTCGAGGGGAGGGGCAGCTACTACATCCCCGCACCCTCGTGGCTGCTGGATCGGTCGGCGTTCTCGATTCGGACCAGCGTGGGGTACGTGCTCTCGCTGAACGAACTCTCCGACTTCGATTGGGAGATCCCTACGGGAATCACAGATCTTGTCGGCGACAACCAGGTGCGCTCTCTCGACGAGATCGACACCAAAAGCACCCTTCCGCTGAGCGAGCGGTATTTTCTTGGGGGGTTGGGCCAGTTTCAGTTGAGGGGGTTCAAGGCCCGCTCGGTCGGGCCCAGACGCCCCAGGCTGCGGAAACGTTACTACGACTTCGGTGATGGTGTGTTCGGCCCACTGTTTCAGCCGGTGGGCTACATCCCTGGCCTCGGAGGCGGCGCCTGCGCGCCGAAGGGCGAGAGGGTGAACGGCGGGAACAAGAACGGTCTATGTAACGACATCGACGCCAAGGACATCGACGATTTCGCTGATCTGGACGAAACCGATGTGATCGGTGGGAACAAATTCATCAGTTCGAGCATCGAGTATCGGTTCCCGATTTCAGATACCCTGGGGCTCGAGGGGATCCTCTTCCTGGACGCGGGAAACGCCTTTGCAGAGGGTGATAACATGTTCGATCTTACGGAGTGGCGGTGGGGAACGGGAGCTGGTGTATTGTGGTTTTCACCCTTCGGGCCGCTGGCGGTCATTTTGGGATTTCCCCTGGACCCCACATCGCAGGATAAGTCGCCGGTATTCGAGTTTTCCGTGGGCGGCCGGGGCCTCTGAACCCGATTCGCATTCGAGCCGCACGCAAAGATGAGAGGAGCGAGATGATGAAAGTTCACAACGCAATTGTTTTACTAGGGGCGCTTGCTCTGCTTGTCGTCGGGACGGCAGCGCAGGACGAACCGATCAAGATCGGAGTGGTCGATCTCGATCAGGCGATCAGTTCCACCGAGGATGGCAAGGCCGCGCGAGAGGAGATGGCGCGCAAGCAACGCGAGGCCGAGGCCCAGGTTGCGCCGCTCTACGAGCGCTACCAGGCGCTGGATGAAGACCTCAAGGCGAAGAAGTTCGTTCTTTCCGACGAGTCCCTCTTCCAGAAGCAGCTCGACATGGCGGAAGTGCGAAACCAGATCGAGAACAAGGTCAAGGAGATCGAAGGCCAGCTCAAGGTCGACAAGTTCCGGATTCAGGAACCGCTGCTCAACAAGTTGCGGAACATCATCAATGAAACGGGCCGCGACCAGGGATTCACCGTGATCTTTCAGCGGGGTGCCGCCGGTCTGATCTACACCCGGGAAGCTCTCGACATCACCGATCTGATCATCACCCAATACAACAAGAAATAGCCGGGGCTTGGCGCGGGCCGGCGCGAACACGCCTAGAGGTGGATCGCCGGCCTGCCGGCCGCGAGTACGGCTGAACGTTGAGGGATCGGGAAATGTGGCTCGACGAGGGCGAAAAATCGCTTTGGCGGGCCGCGGCGCGATTTACGTTCGCTCCCGTATCCGGACTCTTCGGTGCGGGCACCCTGCTGCACCGCGCGCTCTACGCGCGCGGTGCACTGCATCCGAGAGCGCTTCCGATGCGCGTCGTCAGTGCTGGCAGCCTCGTGAGGGGGTGCGAGGGCGCAACCCTGACCGCCGCCTGGATCGCGAATGCGCTGCATCGCCGCGGCCACCGGGTTGCATTGGCGGCGCGTGGGATGGGTCGGGTGCGGCACGGGCGCGATGCGGTACTCGTCGTCTCGGACGGCCGCTACGTCAAGAGTCGAGTCGAGCTTGCAGGTGCCTCTGCGATGATTCTCGCCGCGCACTCTCCGGGGATCCCGGTGCTCACGGGGTGGGATCGTTTTCACGTCGGCGTGCGCGCATCTTCGGCATTCGGCGCGGAGGTTCTCGTTCTCGAGGACGGATTTCAGTGTCACCCGTTGGAGCGCGACGTGGATGTCGTTGCGATCGACGGTCAGTCGGGTTTTGGCAATCGCTGGTTGTTGCCCTGTGGCCCACTTCGTGAGCCGATTCGCGCGTTGCGTAGCGCGCACGCTGTGGGTGTGATCGACGGTCCGCTGCACGGCAAAGATGCGGCAGATCTCGGGCGCTTCGGTTCCGAGGGCTTCCCGTTTGCAGCCCACCGCAGGCCGGTTTCTGTCCGACCCTTGAGAGGCGGTGCAGGCGACTCTCCCGAGGTGTTGAACGGCGCGGCGGTTGGCCTGATTTCGGGGCTCGCCCGCCCGGCCTCTCTGCGCAACACGGTCGAGCAGCTCGGTGCCCAGGTCGTCACGGAGCGAAACTTCAGGGACCACCACCGCTACGGCCCAAGAGACGTGCGGTATCTCTATCGCAACGCTCCGCTGTGGATCACCACCGAAAAAGACGCCATTCGGATCAATCCCGACTGGATCGGCCGCGCAGATGTGCGCGTGCTATCCATCAAACTGGAAGTCGAGCAGGAAGGGCCGCTGCTGGATAGGTTAGAGGCGAGCTTGCGCCAACCGGACGCGGAGGCAGATCGCGCGGCTGCGGCGAAGGCGAGCGCGGGGTAGTTCAAGACGAGAAAGCCGCAACGCCGCAGGGTTGACAGAGGCTGCTCGAGGGCGGTCGCGGGAGCGAGCATCAGAACCGCAGGGGAGGGGTCGTGATTTTGAGTATGACCGGATTCGGTCGAGCATCCATGCGCCTGGGATCGCTTGGCTTCGACATCGAAGTGCGGTCCGTGAATCACCGTCACCTCGATGCGCGCGTGCGTGTGCCGCGCATTCTTTCGAGCTGCGAGGCCGACCTGCGGGCGCGGGTCCAGCAGAGGATCAGTCGCGGCAAGGTCGATTTGAGCCTCACGACGTCGGATGACAGCTCCGTTTCGGCTCGTGTGGAGGTCGATCGAGGTGTCGCTGAAGAGTACGGTCGAGCCGCCCGCGATTTGGCTGACATCGACGCTGTGGAAGGCTCTTTGACGGTCGACAAACTGATCGGGCTTCCGGGTGTCGCGCGCCTGGCGGAGCCCGAGCTTCCGCTCGATGAGCTTCTCGAGGTGCTGCTCGGTGGCGTCGACCAGGCCCTCGACGCACTCGTGGCGATGCGGGCCTCGGAGGGAAAGGCGATCGAGCGGGATCTGATGTCGCGACTCGATCGGGTGGAATCTCTTGCGAACGCGATCGAGCAGCGATCCGAGCTGGTGGGTGACATAGTTCGCGACCGTTTGAGAAAGCGAACCGAACAACTCCGGTTGGAGACCGGATTGCTCGACGAGGCGCGTCTCCACCAGGAAATCGTGATGGCAGCCGATCGCCTCGACGTGACCGAGGAGATCGTGCGCCTGCGCAGTCATATCGAACAGTTTCGCGAGATCGTGAAGTCGGCGGGAGTCGATGCCCCCGTGGGTCGACAGCTGGAATTCCTGCTGCAGGAATTTGGCCGTGAGACCAATACGATCGGCTCCAAGGGCAGCGACGCACCGATCGCTCACGATGTCGTGGAGCTCAAGACCGAGCTCGAGCGCTCAATATCGGCTACGGCAATTTCGTGGTCGCAGCCCGGGTGGTGTCGATCGTCTCTCCGCAATCGGCACCGATGAAGCGGCTGCGCGAGGAGGCTTCCAGCCGCAACAAGCTGGTCGACGCCACCCAGGGTCGCCGCACCCGATCCATCATCATCACGGATAGCGACCACGTGATTCTCTCCGCCATCAACCCAGACACCGTTGCGGCGCGCTTTGTCCACGAGGGACCTCTCGGGAGCGAGGAGTGAGCATGAACGGGATCGAGCAGGGGATCCCTTTCGTGGTGGCCGCACCCTCGGGGACCGGGAAGACCACGGTCTGTCGGATGGTGGTGGAGCAAGAGGAGCGGATTTCGTTTTCGATTTCGCATACGACG
>JAFDAW010000216.1 GCA_019313605.1 Deltaproteobacteria bacterium | reverse complement strand
CCCGGCCGCCATGGCGACGAAGGTCGTGTTCAAGTCCTTGCGGTTCGGCAAGCCGAAGCTGAGGTTGGACGCGCCGCAGGTGCTGTTGACGCCGAGTTCGTCGCGCAGCCGTGCCACGAGCTGCAGAACCTGTCTGCCCGCAGTTCCGATTGCACCAACCGGCATCGCGAGGGGGTCGACGAGGATGTCGCAGCGCGGAATCCCATGGTCTTCCGCGCGCTCGACGATCTTCTTGGCAACCTGGAACCGCACATCGAGATCCTGCGAGATTCCCGTGTCATCGTTCGAGATCGCGACGACCGCGCAGCTGTATTTCTTGACCAGTGGCAGAACGGCTTCGAGCCGCTCTTCTTCGCCGGTGACGGAATTGAGCAGAGCCTTGCCCTTGTAGACCGAAAGTCCCGCTTCGAGAGCTGCGACGACCGACGAGTCGATCGCGAGCGGAACGTCGGTGATCGACTGCACCAACTCGATGGACTTGGCGAGAATGGCGGGCTCGTCGGCCAGCGGGATTCCCGCGTTGACGTCGAGCATGGTGGCTCCGGCCGCGACCTGGGCCAGCGCGTCTGCTTCGACTCGAGAGAAGTCGCCGTCCTTCATCTCGGCGGCCAACGCTTTGCGTCCCGTGGGGTTGATGCGTTCGCCGATCACGGCGAACGGGTGGTCCGGGCCGATTACGACTTCTTTGGTCGCTGAACTGAGTACAGTCTGGGGAAGCATTTCTGGGTTCCTTTATTCGCCGCTTTGCGGCGTTGTCTTGCTCGTTTCTTCCGTCGGTACAACACCCCCTCGGCGCGCCACCGTGTCGAGGAGTTCAACCGTCCACTCGGTCTCGAGGCGCGCGACGGTTTCGTTCATGGTTTTTTCCAGATCATCACCACAGGGTTCACTCTCACGCCGCCAGTCCGAAAGGTAGGCGTCTTCGGATTTTTTGCGCGCGCGCATCGCCGCGCGGTCGATCGCGCGCTGGAAGCGCGGATGTAGCTCCTTCTTGAAAGAGGTCTTGCGCCCCTGCCTGGCGATGACCTGGGCGGGAATGTCGCGCCAATAAACGGTAATCAATTTGTTCAACGCGAATCCTCCAGCGTTTCCGATCGAATCGATTCTATGGGCAGGGCCTGATTGATCGGGTCCAAGCCGGTGAAACAGGTTTCAAAGTCTAGCCCGAGTTTCTCCGCACACTTGCGTGCCTTGGCGGTGAGTTCCGGGGCGTCTGTCTGGGCCAAGTATACGACGCGCCGGTAGTTTTCGAAGTAGACGGATCGGAGCTCCGGGTGACGATCGAGCCCGAGGCCGTGGATCACGATCGAATCGAATTGGCGGACCATGAAGTCCGTCAAGTAGAAGGTTCCGATCTCCCCTTCGTGGATTTCTGCAAAGCGCTCGGCACCCGCGAAAAACTCGTAACAGTGAGCTCCGGGGAGCCGCTTGACGCCGTACTTGTCGAGCACGGTGTCCAGTCGTCCGCCCGTTCCACAATCTGCGTAGGCGACGAAGACCTCGTCGTAGCTGTCTTTGACCTCCTCCAGTTTTGCTCCCACGGCTTCGGGGATTTTCTCGGGCGTGTTGTGGAGCAGGGCGGGCAGGCACTCGATCGTGATGCAATCCCAACCGCCGAGTCGTTTGAGAGCCAGCAATTCCCGAGACAGTGCGCCGCAAGCGAGCAGCAGTACCGATCTGCGCTGACCTCCAACTTCTCCCATCCCAGGTTCTACGCCGCCTGCGCTCGTTGGCCCACGAGCTTCTTCGCTGTCTCCACTGCAGTGGCTGCGTCGCGGCAGTAGGCGTCAGCGCCAATCGCCTCCGCAAACTCGTCGTTGAGAGGCGCGCCGCCCACCATCACGATGAAGTTGTCGCGGATCCCCTCGCTCTTCAGCGTGTCGATCACGACCTTCATGTAGGGCATCGTGGTGGTCAGCAGGGCTGACATTCCGAGAATGTCCGGCTGGTGCTCTTCGATGGCTGCCATGTACTCCTCGACCGGGGTGTTGATCCCGAGGTTTATCACCTCGAAACCGGCACCTTCCAGCATCATCCCGACGAGATTCTTACCGATGTCGTGGATGTCGCCCTTCACGGTGCCGATCACCACCTTGCCAACGGGCTTCGCGCCCGTCTCTGCGAGCAGGGGGCGGAGAATGGTCATGCCGGCCTTCATCGCGTTGGCGGCCAACAGCACTTCCGGCACGAACAAGATGCCGTCGCGAAAGTCGATGCCGACGATCGTCATTCCGGCGACGAGTGCCTCGTCGAGGGTGCGACTCGCCGACCAGCCGCGTCCGAGGAGAATGTTCGTTCCCTCTAGGATTTCTTCGGCGAGCCCGTCGTACATGTCGTCGTGCATCTGCTTGACGAGCTCGTCGTCCGGCAAATCCGCGAGCACCACCTCTTCTTCGTTTTCGATCTCTTCGTTGGACATGGTCATCTCCTGACTGCTGTGCTTCAGGCTTCCAGCCGTCGGCTATTCAGAGGCTCCAGTACCCACCGGCGGACTTCCTGGCCGCCGACGAATGCCGGATGGTTGGCATTTGTAGATAGGGGTGCCGAGCCTGGCCGGCGCCGCAATCACAGCGATGCAATTTCGATCAGCCATCGCGTCGCACCTTGTCGTTCACTGCAGCGACACGCCCGGCCGGGGGCGGGTCCTGCTGTCCAGCTACCGGAATGAGCTGGCGAATATGCTCGTGGAATCTCCACACACCGGACTCCTGACCCGAGAGTACGCCGCCCTGGTAGCTGCTCGAGCGAACGCCCGCGTCCGTCCAGGTGCAGAATTCGAGGTCTTCCTTGATGATGTTGCGGCCGATTCGCCGATTCAGATAGCGCGCTGCGCGCATCTCGCGTCGGTCGTCCTCGATTGCCACCGCGAAGCGCTGGATCGTACAGCGCTCGGGTCCATCGGGCAGCACCTGATACGCGCCCACGAGGTCGGGCGTCAGCAGGAAGACCGTCGTCGGAAAGATCCCGTAGTAGGTCCAGGCCCGCTGATAGGCTTCGCCCAGGTGCTCGACTTTCGGGAGCAGGCGCTGATAGGCGCGCTCGCACCAGACGGGCGACTCTTCCTGCTGAAGCACGGCGAAAGGTTGCGAGCCCGCTGTGGGCGGTTCGCTGTGGGTTGGGCTGTCGCCGAACAGACGACCCATCGCCGAGAGCCCCTTCGGGATGTAGTAACCCTCGGATTCGTCTTCAGAGAACATCTTCCAGTTGAAATCGCAGCTCTGCGAAACGCGCGCCCCCCAGGGTTTCATCTCGTCGAACCGAAAATGCGTCGCGACTTCCGCGAGTGGCTCCAGGGTCGCGGCTACGTTGGGCCCGTTGCCTCCGAAGCGTACGAACACGAAACCCATCCATTCTTCGATCTCGACTTCTGGAAGGCTCAGCTGCGATTTATCGAGGTGGTCGAAGCCCTGGTCGCTCGGGAGCGACTGCAGCTTGCCGTCGTAGCCGTACGTCCAACCGTGGTAGGGGCAAGCGAGGGCTCCGCTACAGCTACCAGCTTCGCCGGTCACCACCCGCGATGCGCGGTGTCGACACACATTGTGGAATGCGCGGAGTTTGCCATCGGCATCTCGAATGACCAGCGCGCGCTCTCCGGCGACGTCGAGCGTCAGGTAATCGCCGGGGTTGGGTGCCTGGCTGATATGGCCCGCGAGCAGCCAGTGCCGTCGGAAGATGTACTCGGTTTCGAGTTCGTAGAACTCAGGGTCGAGGTAGACCCAGGGCGGGAGGGTCTTGGACTCGGGCTTCGGATCGGTTTCAGTCGGCGGGTAGGCGTTGAGCACGCTCGTGTGTGGGCCAAATGCGGAGAACTCGACCGGGAAGATGCTCGCGAGAAAACCGCGCAGTGTCGCCTTCGCACTCTCGAAGTCGAACGCGGGATCGTCCTGAAGCATGTTGTCGGGGAGCGAGGAGAGCAGGTGATAGAAGGCGCGTCCAAGTGCGGCATGGTCGAGATGCGGGTAGTTGCCGTCGCTCGCGATCTTTTCGAATAGCTTGACGACCCGCTGCTCCATCGCGGTACCTCGGGCGCCACACACGCGCATGTAATCGTCGCGTCCGCTGGACTCTCCCCAGAACGCAGCCCACACCGCAATCCGGGAGGGGTCGCGAACCTCGGGGTCGAAGTCGACTTCGATCATCGCTTCGAGCAGTTGAACGGGGTCTTCGCCCGCGCGCTCGAGCGCTTCTTGTTGGCGAAGTTCGAATTCGCGATCGACGTGCTCGAGCGTCGCGAACAGCAGTGCCTGCTTGGAGTGGAAGTAGAAGTTGACGATTCCGGTCGAGAGCCCGGCGAGCTTCGCGACCTTCGCGACCGTCGTGCCAGAGAGGCCGTAGCGTGCGATCGAGGTGATCGTCGCTTCGATGAGCTCTCTTCGGCGCCGCGCGTCGCGCGGCTCCTTGACCAACTCTGTAGATTCGGCGCGACTTGCGGAAGTCATCCCGCTGCTCCTGCTTCACCTGCCCGGTGCGCAGAGTACCTTATTTTGAATGAATCGTCAGTATTGACGATTCATTCAGATTCTCATCGAATGAGCGCCAATCGACCTTTAGCGCGAGTTTCAGCTCGAAATCGGTTGTGTCCCAAAGATTGTGCTGATCGCGATCAAACCCCTGTGGGATCGGGGCCTTGGCAAATGGGTGCCGTAGCGTGGGCGGAAGTAGCTGCCGTGACAGCGCAATCTTCACAGCGAGCACAATCTTCGGGACACAACCAACTGGCTCGAGCGGATGCCCTCTACCAGCGGCCGTTTCCGGGCTTCATGGCGTCAGGATCGAGAACGATGTTGAAGGCATCTCGAATCTTGGCGTCCACGGCCGAGTCGATGTAGCTCGGGTAGTGGGTGGCGAGGATCTGCTGGACGTTCGCTTTGGCGCGCTCTCGGATGTCCTTCGAGCCGAGTTCTTCCCAGAGCGACGACTGGAGCCGGTCTCCGAGTTCGGGGTAGATGTACTCGCTATCCATCAGACCCAGCGTCTGCTCGCTGCCGAGGAAGTGCCCGGGGCCTTTGACGACTTCCTCGATCAGCTCGACCGAGAGGGTATCGTCGTTCACCTCGATGCCGCGGAGTATGCGCAGCAC
>JAFDAW010000215.1 GCA_019313605.1 Deltaproteobacteria bacterium | reverse complement strand
AATCCTGCTCCAGCATTTGAAGGAGCACTGCCTACACGTCGATCTCAAGCCAGACGATCGATTCTTCTATTTCACGACTTGTGGTTGGATGATGTGGAACTGGTTGGTGTCGGGTCTCGCCTCGGAGGCGACCCTGCTGCTCTACGATGGATCACCCTTTCATCCCGACGGTAATGCGCTGTTCGATTTTGCCGAAAGCGAGCGGATGAAGGTCTTCGGAACCTCTGCAAAATACATCGATGCACTCGGCAAAGCGGAACTCGAACCCGCCCGCACGCATGATCTGTCGAGCCTGGAAACGATGCTGTCGACTGGCTCTCCGTTGGTCGCCGAGAGTTACGATTACGTCTATTCGAAGATCAAGCGCGATCTCTGCCTGTCGTCGATTTCGGGCGGTACGGACATCGTCTCTTGTTTCGTGGGCGGCAATCCGATCGGGCCGGTCTGGCGGGGCGAGATCCAGGCACGCTGTCTCGGGGTCAAGGCCGAAATCTACGACGAAAGTGGGCGATCCGTGATCGGAGAGAAGGGCGAACTCGTCTGCACTGCCCCGATTCCATCGATGCCGATCGGTTTCTGGAACGATCCGGACGGCGAATCCTATCGCGCGGCGTACTTCGAGAAATTTCCCGGTGTCTGGTGTCAGGGGGATTTCGCAGAACTCAACGAGCGCGGTGGGGTCGTCGTCTACGGGCGCTCCGATGCGGTCTTGAATCCCGGCGGTGTGCGGATCGGAACGGCCGAGATCTACCGGCAGGTCGAGCAGCACGACGAAGTTCTCGAGAGCCTCGTGATCGGTCAGGACTGGCAAGGCGACGAGCGCGTGGTTCTTTTCGTCCGGCTCCGCGATGGTGCCGAACTCGACGATCCACTGGTCGAGCGAATTCGAGCGCGAATCCGCGAGCAAGCGAGCCCGCGGCACGTCCCTGCGCGCGTGATCCAGGTTTCGGATATTCCGAGAACCCGCAGCGGAAAGATCGTGGAACTCGCGGTACGCGACGTCGTACACGGGCGCGCGGTCACCAACCGAGAAGCGCTCGCCAATCCCGAGGCCCTCGATCTATTCGCCTCTCTCCCGGAGCTCGAAAGCTAGAGTACAATTTCCGCGCGGATGAATGGGGGCCAGGAGGCTGACCCGGGAAGCGGGTCGGCCGACGCCGCAAGCGAATCCGCAGGATTCGCCCAACGGGAAAGGCAGTTCGGCTGGCTGCTACCTGAGGAGGTTCGATGCGTTTTCAATCCGTCTTGCTCCTGACTGCCGCTGCGACCGTCGGCTTTTCGGCTGCTGGCTGGGCGCAGGAAAATGCGCCAGCCGTAACTGATTTCACGATGGCGGAGGTCTTGTCGATTCAAACCGACGACATCATCGACGCTCTGGCTCCGGCCCGAGGCACGAGGATCGATCCCGGTGCGCCCCCGACGGTGCGGCTCCCAGTCTACTTCGAATTCGACTCGGATCGACTTCAACCCGATGCGGTCGTGCTCCTCGAGAGGGTCGGCGCCGCGCTCTCGGCCGAGGAGCTCGCCGTTTTTCACTTTTCCGTGGAGGGCCATACGGATAGTGTTGGCCCACCCGAGTACAACGATGCGCTTTCGAATCGACGTGCAGCAGCCGTCGAGGGCTTTCTCGTGAGTTTCGGTGTCCCCGATGCACGTCTCGGAGCTGTCGGGCACGGCGAATCCGTACCGGTGGCGCCAAACGGGACCTCGACGGGGCGCCAGCGGAACCGGCGCGTCGAACTCATCAACCTGGGAGCGCAGCCGTAATCACCTCTCTGCCGCGACTGGTGTCAATCTTCTTCGCACTCTGTCTGACCCCGTTCCGGGTCGAGGCGGAGTCAGCGGATTTGATCGGTATGACGCGTCGGGCCGCTGACCTGTGCAAATCCGGCGGCGATGCGAGCGCCGCGCTCCAGGAGCTTCTCGCCGCCGTGGAGTCCGAGTACGGCGTGGACCACGAGTCCGCACAGCTGGTTCGGTTGTACGCGGGTTCTTCGGAGCAGGCGCCGTCCGGGGGCGGGGCCGCCGATCGCTCGATCGATCCCGCGGTTGGCCGGGCGTTCAAGAAGTTACGCGCGTGCACACCCGCACCTGCGCCCGATCGAGACGTGCTCCCCGAGATCACCTACGCTCAACACCTGTCGGTTGCGCTGCAACTCTAAGAGCGCGCCCTCTACCGTCAGGCGCTCGAAGCGGCTCAGCTCGCCCGCGAACACGCGGATGCGCCCGACACACCCGCCGAACAGATGAAGCTTCACGATCTGCTCGCCAAGATTCAGCTCCAACTCGGCCGGCGAGACGAAGCCATCCGGGAAGCGGTCGCGGCGGAAAAACTCGCTGCCACAGTCGGTGCTACCGCGAATCGGATCGACTATGCGCGCCTGTATGCGGACGCCGGGGATCTCGAGAAAGCCGAGGTGCAGCTCGATCGCCTCGGACCTGTCGTGACCCAGCCCAAGGACCGCGCCGAGTACGCGGAGGCCCAGGGGGTTCTCGATCTGCTGCTGGGATCACCGAGAGACGCGCTGGTCCATTTCGGAGCCGCTCTCGAGGGTCACCGCGTCAGTTACGGAACCGATCACCCTTCGACGGTTGCAGTGTTGCAACTGCAGGGCGATGCCTACCGATTGGCGGGCGACTTTCCCGCGGCAATGGCTGCGTATCGCGAGACGCTGCGGTTGCGGCGCGCGGCGCTTGGGCCCAAGCACGCCGAAACCGCGCGAACCCAGAATGCGATCGGTGTCCTGCAGGCGGATATCGGGGATTGGAATAACGCGGACAGCGCTTTTGCGGCGGCGTTCGACATCCTGCGCGAGACCCCAGGAGGAGAAGAGCGCGTCGACACCATCACGGTTCGGACGAACCGGGCTCTCGCGCGTTGGGGTTCGGCGAAGAATCGCGCGGCGGCCGATCAGTACGCTGCTGCGGTTGCGGATCTTCGCACGGCGTTGGGTGACGACCATCCGGGTGTCGCGGCAGCCGTGCGCAACCAGGCTCGAATGGAGTTCGATCTCGGCCAGGGAGATCGCGCGCAGCAGCTGCTCGAAGCAGCGCTCGCCGCGCAGCAGCGCGTGCTCGGAGCCGATCACCCCGATCTCGCGCCCACCCGCCTCGCGATGGCGCGGCTGCTCGCACAGCGAGGCAAACTCGATCAGGCCGGTGCAGAGATCGATCGCGCGATCGATGTCCTGTTGCGATCCCTCGGCCCGGAGCATCCCGTGGTGGCTCGCGCGCGCACCGCGCGTGCGAAAACCGCTCTCGCCCAGGGTGACGACGAGGTCGCGAAGCAGCAGTCGCTGGCGGCTTCGCGCTCGATGCTCGTCTTTTCCCAGCGGACCTTTGGCGCGATCTCGGATCGACAGCGGGCGCTGCTTTCCCAGGACAGTCACGAGGTGATTGGCGCACTCTTGTCTGCGCGCAATATCGATCCGAAGATGCTCTATCTCGATCTGCTTCCCCATCGGGATTCTGTACTCCGAAGCATCGCCGCACGCAGAGCCGGCGCACGCGGCGACGCCCAGTTCACAGCGGAGCTCGACGAGTTGCGGCGGCGTTACCTGGCAGCGGTGTTGGGTCGCGGCTCCGACACCGCCGAGCGGGTGAAATCGCTTGCGGCATCCATCGAGAATCTCGAGGTCGTGCAGGGCACGCAAGGCGCCGTGCGTCCGGCCGACGATCCCGCGGAAGTCTTGAAGGGTGCCTGCCGCAACCTTCCCTCCGATGCGGCGCTGATCAAATTCATTGCCTACGACCGGGTTTCGAAAGGTAAGGCGTTCGAGACCCAACCCGCCTACGCGGCCTTGATCGTTCGGAGCGAAGGTTGTCGGGTGAGCCGAGTCGATCTGGGCGATGGGGCCGAGTTGCAGAAATTCGCCGAGCAGTTTGCAGCCGCGATGCGTGACCAGTTGATGGACGAGCCGATGGCGAGGGTCGAACTCAGCCGCATCGTGCTCCAACCCTTGATGGCTGCGCTCGCCGGGGTTACCCGTTGGCTGGTTGTTCCCGATGGCTCGCTCTGGGGCATCCCGATCGGCGTGCTGCCGGACCCCGAGGATCCGAACCATTATCTGTTGGAGCGGGTGACGGTCGGCTATCTCACCTCGACCTACGAGCTCGCGGAGGCGTCGATCGAGAAGGGGCGCGCGAAGGCACTCGAGCGGTCACTGCTCGTGGGCGCTCCGGAATTTGGCGGCCAGGAACACGGCGGCCCCGTGGTTTTGACCGACACGGGCCCCTGTCAGCTGCCGCCCTTCGAAGCACTCCCCGCGACCCGCCGCGAGCTCGACGACATCACCGAGCTACTTACAGGGCCGCGCCGGCTGACGGGCTCCGATGTGACCAAGCAGCGACTCGAAGCTGAACTCGCCAACAAGCCCCGGTTGATCCACTTTGCGACCCACGCCTACTTTGCGGGCAACGCGGGTTGCGCACAGGCGGTCGGCGACGAGGGCCTGCGCGAAAGACCCATCGCGCCGAACCCACTGCTTCTGTCCGGGATCGTGTTGGCCGGCGCGAACCGGCCGACCCGTGTCGAATCCGAGGGTGAGAGCGGGATCCTGACCGCCTACGAGGTCGCGGGGCTCGATCTGGATGCCGCGGATCTGGTGGTGCTCTCGGCCTGCGATACCGGGACGGGGTTGGCGCTCCGAGGGCAGGAAGTTCTCGGGCTGCGTTGGGGGTTCCGCGCTGCCGGCGCCCAGGCGCTCGTCACGAGCTTGTGGCGCAGCAACGATGCCGCGACGAGCCGGATGATGCGCAGTTTCTATACGGCGCTCGTCTCCGAGGAGTTGCCAGCCGACGCGCTTCGCGGCGCCGAGGCTCTACGTCGCGCAAAACTCACCCAACTGGAGAGCGAGACGCGCCTCGGAATCCGCCGGCCCCTGATCTGGGCAAACTTCATCTTCTCAGGAGTGCTCTAGGAGCACGGCCCCAGAATGGGGCCGCGCGACGCCGCATAAGCTTTGGCCGAAGGCCAACGCGCAGCTAGGAGCACGGCCCCAGAATGGGGCCGCGCGACGCCGCATAAGCTTTGGCCGAAGGCCAACGCGCAGCTAGGAGCACGGCCCCAGAATGGGGCCGCGCGACGCCGCAAGCGATTCCG
>JAFDAW010000214.1 GCA_019313605.1 Deltaproteobacteria bacterium | reverse complement strand
TGTGGCGGTGGGCTGAGATGGCGAGCGAGCACTCACCGACCGATCTCGTCGAGTTCATCGCGAAAGCGATCGTCAACAATCCCGACTCTGTCGTCGTGACGGAAGTCGACGACGGCCAGACCCTGGAGCTCGAGACCGACGCCGACGACCGCGGCCGGGTGATTGGCCGACAGGGTCGAGTTGCCAAGGCGATTCGCGCCGTGCTGGGAGCTTCTCGTGATGGAGCCGACTGCCGGCTCGACATCGTCGACTGAAGCGGAGCGGGAGCCCGGCGAACGGGTTGTGCTGGGCCGCATCGTCGGTGCGCACGGCCTCGGCGGGCAACTTCGAGTTCGCTACTTCGGCGGTGTCCCCGACAACCTGATGAGGCTCGAGGTCGCGCTGCTCGTCGAGAGTGAGGACGCAGCGGACGCGGAGCGGTTCGAGGTGACCCAGGTCAGTGCCGGACGCCGCGAGGAAGTTCGCATGACGCTCGTTGGCGTCGCGAGTCGCGAATCCGCGGAGCAGTTGCGGGGCAAGCTGGTGGTTACCAAAGCCTCGCAGTTGGAGGCGTTGCCCGAGGGCGAGTACTACAGCTATGAGCTGGTCGGCTGCAGGGTCGAAGGTGCGGACGGCCTGCAGATCGGCACGGTCCGCGAAGTCTGGGCGACCGGCGCGGTCGACGTCCTCGTGGTCGAAGACGAAAAAGGAGCGCAGCAGTTGATCCCCGCGATGGAGAGCCAGCTGCGCGAGGTCGACATCGAAGCGCGGCGTATCGTGATCGAGATCCTTCCGGGGCTGCTCGACTCCGTGTAGGAAGAGCCGATTTGGAGGCGCAGCGGATGCTGCGGATCGACGTCATCACGATCTTTCCGGGCCTGTTCGAGGCGTTTTGCGACGAGTCGATCGTCGGAATTGCGGTTCGCACGGGGCGCCTGGAGGTCGCGGTCCACGATCTGCGCGACTGGACGACCGACCCGCACCGGACGGTGGACGATTCGCCCTACGGCGGCGGGCCCGGGATGGTGATGAAGCCGGAGCCGCTCGTGGCGGCCATCGAGGCCCTCGCGGGCCCAAAAGGGCCCGAAAGGACGGCGCGGGTGATTGCGCTCTCGCCCCAGGGTGAGCGGCTAGACCAGGTCGGGTTGGAAGGCATGGTAAAAGAGCAGGCGCTGGTGCTCGTCTGCGGGCGATATGAGGGAGTGGATCAGAGGGCGATCGAGCTGGCCGTGGACGCGGAGCTCTCGATCGGCGATTACGTGCTCTCGGGAGGCGAGGTTCCGGCCATGGCGGTAATCGAGGGGCTCGCGCGGCTCGTCCCCGGGGTCGTGGGAAATCCAGAATCCATCGCCACGGAGTCATTTCAGGGTCCCACTTTGGAGGGACCGCAGTACACTCGGCCCGCTGAATTTCGCGGCCAGGCCGTTCCGCCGGTCCTCCTCTCGGGAGACCACGGCGCGGTCGAGCGGTGGCGAGCGGAGCAGTCGAGCGAATACACCCGGCGGCGCCGGCCCGATTTGCTCGACACCCGGGGCGCCCGGGAAAGGGAGAAGCAGTCATGAGAAGCACAGACATCGCTCACACAACGCCGCTTCGGCGCGACCTGCCGCCGTCGAGGGCGTCGTGCTGCGTCGGAAGAAGGGCGGACCTTCGGCGACCTTTACGGTTCGCAAGCTTTCGTACGGTGTCGGCGTCGAGCGCGTCTTTGCCACCGAGTCTCCGACCATTGCAAAGCTCGAGATCAAGCAGCGCGGCCACGTCCGCCGCTCGCGCATTTACTATCTCCGCGAACTGAAGGGCAAGAAGGCTCGCCTGCGCTCGAAGGTTCGCGACTTGAGCAGTTTGATTTCCGAGGAAGCTGCTGACGCCAAGAACACTCCGCCCGTGGTTGTCGAGCCCGGGACCGCTGCGGAGGCTGCGGAGATGGAGGAAGTCGTCGCCGAGGAGACCGCTCCCGAGGCCACCGCCGAAGCAACCGAGGAATCCGAGAAGACCGAGAGCTAGCGAGGACCGTCAGGTCCTCGTGCAGCAAAGTGAATCCGCAGGATTCACCAGCTAGCAGGGACCGTCAGGTCCTCGTGCAGCAAAGTGAATCCGCAGGATTCACCAGCTAGCAGGGACCGTCAGGTCCTTGTGCAGCAAAGTGAATCCGCAGGATTCACCAGCTAGCAGGGACCGTCAGGTCCTTGTGCAGCAAAGTGAATCCGCAGGATTCACCCGCTAGCAGGGACTGTCAGGTTCCCGCGCAGCAAAGTGAATCCGCAGGATTCACCAGCTAGCCGTTTGAGCTCGCTTTCCCGCGAACGGCCAGCACACCCTCAGGCATTTGCGTCGAACGCGGCTTCGAGGTGGCGAAGCCTCCAATCTCGTTCGTCCCGACTGCACTCGCAAACGATCACGTCGAAGCGCACCCGATGGGTCGGACGCGGTTGTTCGTGAATCCAGGCCGCTGCGCCTCGCACCAGCCGCAGCTGCTTGCGCGCGTCCACGGCGTCTTCGCCACACCCCGGGCCGCCCGCGCGCCGGGTCTTGACCTCCACGAAAACGACGAGTCGGCCGCGCCGGACGATCAAGTCCATCTCGACCCCCCCGGCCCGGACGTTGCGACCGACGATGCGATAACCTCGCGCCGCCAGATGGTCGGCGGCGCGACGCTCGCCTTCTGCACCGAGTTCGTTTCGACTGCGTCGCCGCGTGTGGTCTGTTTCGGACATGGGAATCCCCGGGACCGGGGATGGCCAGCCTAGCGCCCAGCGAATCGGGCCGCAGCAAATGCGAGGAGAGGATGAGCAAAACCGCCCCGCCTTCTACGATCGGTGTCCTCGGTGGATCCGGTGTCTACGAACTCGACGGCCTGAAGGATGCGCGCTGGGAGAAAGTGGCGTCTCCATTCGGTGAGCCGAGTGACGAAATCCTGATCGGCCACCTCGCGGGGGTGCGGTACGCGTTTCTGCCTCGCCACGGCCGCGGACACCGGATCCCTCCGTCCGAGATCAACTACCTCGCGAATATCGATGCGCTCAAACGCGTCGGCGTGACGGATCTGATTTCGATTGGCGCGTGTGGGTCGCTGCGCGAAGAATTGACTCCGGGCACGTTCGTGCTCGTCGACCAGTTCGTCGACCGCACCTTTGCTCGGGGCAAGACGTTCTTCGGAACCGGATTGGTCGCGCACGTCTCGATGGCGCGCCCGGTGTGTGCGCGCCTCGGAGATGCGCTCGAGTCTGCGGCGCGATCGCTCGGAAATCCGATCGTCCGAGGGGGGACCTACCTCGCGATGGAAGGCCCGCAGTTTTCGAGTCGCGCGGAGTCGGATCTCTACCGCAGTTGGAATTGCGACGTCATCGGCATGACGAACATGCCCGAAGCCAAGCTCGCTCGAGAGGCAGAAATCTGTTACGCGACCGTCGCGATGGTCACCGACTACGACTGCTGGAAGGACGACTGCGATGCCGTAGAGGTGGGCGATATCGTGCGGGTTCTCAACGACAATGCGGATCGGGGCCGCTCGCTCGTGGCCGCTGTGGCGTCGACGCTCGACGGTCGGCCGGTCCCGTGCGCGGAGGGTTGCGATCGGGCGCTGGACGCGGCTGTGATTACCCCGCCCGAGGCGCGAGCGCCGGAGGTCGCCCATCGGCTCGACGCAGTGGCCGGCCGCATTCTGTAGAATCAATCCCGGACCTGCGGATCCGCCCGAGGGCGGTAGCGAAATCCCGGGCAGAGGGCTCATTCATTCCGTGCGGTTCGCACCGCATCCAGCGCGAGGCGGCATTCGATGGACATCAAAGGCCTGATTCGGACGATTCCCGACCATCCCAAGCCCGGCATCCAGTTTCGCGACATCACGACGCTGCTGCTCGATCCCGCCGGAATTCGCTCGGCGGTTACGCAGCTCGCGGAGCCCTTTAGCGGCGATCAGATCCAGAAGGTCGCGGGCGTCGAGGCGCGCGGCTTCATCTTTGGGCTCGCGGTCGCGCTGCAGCTCGATGTCGGATTCGTGCCGATTCGCAAGCCCGGCAAGCTGCCGTGGGAAACCGTGGGTGAAGACTACGAACTCGAATACGGCACCGATCGCGTCGAGGTACACCGAGACGCGATCCAGGCGGGCGAGCGGGTGCTGCTGGTCGACGACCTGATCGCAACCGGGGGGACTGCGGCGGCTGCGATCCGGGTCATCGAGCGGGTCGGAGGCACGGTCGAAGCCTGTGCGTTCGTGATCGAGTTGCCGGATCTCGGTGGCCGCAGCCGGGTCGAGGGCAACGGTCGCCGGATACTGTCGATCTGTTCCTTCGAGGGGGAGTGAGGCGCCCGATCCGGGTGCCGGGGTGGGATCGATGAAGGTCGACGGTGTCGTTCGCCGCAGCATCCAGGTTGCCGCCGACGGCCGCAGCGTCGAGATCGTCGATCAGACACTTCTTCCCCACCGCTTCGTCACGCGCGAGCTGCGCAGCCTTTCCGATGCCGCCGAAGCGATCGGCTCGATGCAGGTTCGCGGTGCGCCGTTGATCGGTGCGACCGCTGCCTACGGGGTCGCGCTCCAGATGCGCGAGGAGTCTTCGGACGCCTCGTTGCAGCGCGCCATCGAAGCGCTGCTCGCGACGCGGCCGACCGCCGTCAATCTGCGCTGGGCGCTCGATGAAATGCGCGCTGCACTGCGCGACGTTCCGCCTGCTGGGCGTGAAGAGCGCGCCTACGCGCGCGCCGCCGAAATCTGCGACGAGGACGTCGAAAATTGCCGGGCGATCGGCGAGCACGGTTTGCGCTTGATCGAGGCCCTGCGCGAGAGGCGATCCGATCGGGATCCGCTGAACGTCCTGACCCACTGCAATGCCGGTTGGCTCGCGACCGTCGATTGGGGGACGGCGCTCGCACCCGTCTATCTCGCCCACGATCGGGGAATCCCGATTCACGTCTGGGTCGACGAGACGCGTCCGCGGAATCAGGGAGCGAGCCTCACGGCCTGGGAACTCGGCCAGCACGGCGTACCCCATACCGTGATTGCCGATAACGCGGGCGGTCACCTGATGCAGCGCGGCAAGGTGGATCTGTGCATCACGGGTTCCGACCGGACGACTTCGACCGGAGATGTCTGCAACAAGATCGGCACCTATCTGAAGGCGCTCGCCGCGCGCGACAATGCCGTCCCGTTCTACGCTGCGCTTCCCGCATCGACGATCGATTGGACGCTCACCGATGGAATCGCCGAAATCCCGATCGAGGAGCGCGACGGTACCGAGTTGAGCCGCGTGCGCGGCCGCACCGCGGGTGGCGACATCGTCGAAGTCGCGGTCTTGCCGGCGTCGAGCCCCGTTGCGAATCCGGCCTTCGACGTAACCCCCGCGCGATTGGTGACCGGCTTGATCACCGAGCGCGGTGTGTGTGAGGCTTCGAGCGCTGGGCTCGCCGGCCTCTACCCGGAGCAGGCGGGCCAAGCGGCGAAATCGTGAGTGATCTCTATCTCGTTGCAACGCCGATCGGCAACCTCGAAGATGTGAGCCTGCGCGCGCTCAAGGTGCTCGAAGAGGCAGAACTCGTGCTCGCCGAGGACACCCGCCGCACGCGAGTGCTGCTCGATCGACACAACATTCCCGCCAAGCCGGTTTCGCTTCACGCCCACAACGAAGCGGGGCGCGTCTCGAAGGTGCTCGCGGTGCTCGACGGGGGAGGGGATGTCGCTCTCGTTTCCGACGCGGGAACGCCGCTGATCTCGGATCCCGGCGATCGCCTGGTCGACGCCGCGTTGGAAGCCGGTCACAGCGTCGTGCCAATCCCCGGGGCGTCCGCGCCGTTGGCCGCACTCGCGGCATCGGGTTTGCCCGCGGTGCCATTCACCTTCGTCGGATTTCTGCCGCGCCGCAGCGGCGAGTGCGATCGCGCACTCGAATCGCTGCACGATCGGCGAGACACCTTGATCTTCTTCGAATCCCCGCGCCGCATCGCCAAAACCCTCGAGCGATTGAAGGAAGCGTTCGGAGAACGCCGGGCCTGTGTAGCCCGAGAGCTCACGAAGATGCACGAGGAGTTCGCCCGCGGGTCTCTGAGCGAACTCGCGGAACGCTTCGCGGAGGGCGCGCGAGGCGAGTGCACCCTTGTCGTCGAAGGCGCATCCGCAACCGCTGCAGTGCTTACCGAGGACGAACTCGATGCCGCCATCCGCGCCCGGGTCGCCGCAGGCCAGTCTCCCCGCGAAATCTCCGACCAACTCGCAGAATCCTCCGGCCTCCCCAAACGCGAAATCTACGCCCGCGTCGTGGCACTGAAGTCGCCGAGCGAGAGCGGGGACGTTGTTGAATAGTTGAATAGCGGGGGTGTTGTTTCAACAACGCCCCCGCTGGCCCGCTGATCGCTCTTCAGCCAAAAGCAACTCAAGGCCATGACCCGGCGTCCGATAAAGGGAAAATCGCCTAGGGTCCAGGCTGGGCCGCGCGGGGTGGGGTGGATATGAGTGTCGCATTTGCCCAGGGAGGGACGTCTGTCGTGCACCGATTCGTGGCCGCGAATCGATCGCTGTGCAGGTCGTTCGAGCGGCGATTTTCCCGTTTCTTCGGATTTCCTTCGTACCAGGATGAATTGCGGAATCGAATCGATGCGAGCCTCGAAGGGTGTTCGGGAGATGTTCTCGAAATTGGGGGCATCGATCGGCCGTTCTTGTCCAAGGATGATCATTACCGGTATGTCGGAATGGACATCGAAGAGAAGCCCCTGTGCCATGACGTA
>JAFDAW010000213.1 GCA_019313605.1 Deltaproteobacteria bacterium | reverse complement strand
AGACGGCTCGTTCCAACGTGTTGTGCAGTTCTCGAACATTTCCCGGCCAATCGTGAGCTCGGATCTTCGCCAGCGCCGCCTCCGTAAATCCGCGGATGGGATGGCGCATTTCGGTACCGAGCTCGCTGAGAAAATGGTGGGCGAGATCGACCAGGTCCTCGGGCCGCTCGCGCAGCGGCGGCAGGTGGATCCGGATCACGTTGAGGCGGAAATAGAGATCTTCGCGAAACAGCCCCTCCGCGATCCGAACGCCGAGATCCTGATTGGTGGCCGAGATGATGCGCGCATCGGTTCGCAACAACTGACTGCCGCCCAGCCGGTGAAATCGCTGCTCCTGAAGCACGCGGAGGAGCTTCGCCTGCGTGGCGGTCGAAGTATCGCCCACTTCATCGAGGAAGAGCGTGCCTCCATTCGCCTCTTCGAAGCGCCCGATGCGCTGGCGGTCAGCGCCGGTAAACGCACCGCGCTCGTGACCGAAGAGTTCAGACTCCAGCAGCGTCTCAGGCAGCGCGGCACAGTTCACCTTGACGATCGGTCCATCCACCCGCGGCGAGGCCCGGTGGATCAACCCCGCGATCAATTCCTTGCCCGTCCCCGTCTCGCCCGTGATCAAGACCGTCGAACGCGTCGGCGCCACCCGCTTCGCGAGATCCAGCGCACTTCGAAGCGCGGGGCTGTCACCGATGATCTGATCGCTCGCCTGGCGCGCGGCCTGCTCGGCTCGCAACTCCGTCACTTCGTAGAGCAGCCGCCGGTGATCGACTCCGCGCGCCACTCGGAGTTCGAGCTGATCGAGATCCAGCGGTTTCTGGACGAAATCGAAAGCTCCAGATCGCATGGCTTCGACCGCGGTTTCGATCGATCCGTACGCCGTCATCATCAGCACGCTCGTTCCGGGATCTCTTTCGCGCGCGGCGCGCAGTACCGAAACCCCGTCGCTGCCCGGCAACCGAAGATCAGTGACGATGACGTCGAAAGCATCGGACTGCGCATCGGAGATACATTCGATCGCGTCAGAACCATTTGCAACTTCCTGAACGTCTTTCCAGCGTTCACGAAGTGCGACCGCGATGCCGCGCCGCAGCGTATCGTTGTCTTCCACGATGAGGATGCGGGCCGAATCTGAAGTCACGGCTTCTCGTCCTCGACCGGAACGCGCACCCGAAACGAGCAGCCCCGATCCGTCCCAGAATCGAGCTCGAGCGTTCCACCGTGACCTGCGACGATCTTCTGCGCAGTCGCCAGCCCCACCCCGGATCCGCTCTGCTTGGTGGTGAAGAACGGGTAGAAGATCTTCTCCTTCAATTCGCTCGGAACCCCAGGGCCCGTGTCCGACACGGTGATGACGATCTCCCGGCGCGCCACGGCATCCGACGCCGCTCGACCATCGATTCCCACGCGAACGGAGCGATCGACCGGAGCGGCGACGACGCTGTTCAGGCCGAGTACGAGCCGTTTCTCGCCGCCGTCGGCCTCCCCGTCCATGGCCTCCAGGGCGTTCAGAATCAGATTGGTGACCACTGCGCGCAGCTGAGCGGCGTCGGCACTCAGCAGGGGAAGCTCTTCATCGAATGCGCGCTCGATTGTGCCGGAAAACGAGGAGCGTTTGAGCGCGGTATCGAGCGATTCGTTCACGAGCTCTTCGGGATCGGTGGGGCCGCGCTCGGGCGAAAACGGCCGAACGAACTCCAGACAGTCCTCGACCGTTCGAGCGAGTGATCGGGCTTCGCTCTGGAGTTGGGTGACGAGCGAGCGCTCCTCGTCTCGGTCGGTCAGGCGCCGCTTCAACAACCCCGTCACGATCTCCATGCCCGCAAGCGGGTTGCGGATCTCGTGAGCCATCCCCGCAGCCATCTGGCCCAACGCGGCTAGCCGTTCGTGAAGCCGCTCCTGCTCGTCCATTCTTTCGAAGGGCGTCAGATCGCGAAAGATGATCGCCGCACCGCGAACTTCAGCCTCGGGATCCCGCACCGGAGTCAGCGTGAAACCGATCGTGTTCTCCAGCTCACCGCGAACGCCTTCCAGAACGAGTTCGGCGCGGGACAGTGCGGCCCGCCCGTCCAGCGTCTCCAGTAGCAACCGTGCGACCGTCGGTTGAAGGCCGAGCACTTCTCGACAAGGCTTTCCGAAGGCGTCGCTCGGCTCTCCCTCAGGGCAGCCGAGAATGCGCTGGGCGCCGGGATTCAGCATGACGACTTCGCCCTGGGCGTCGATTGCGACGACTCCAGAACTCATCGAGGTGAGAATCCACTGAGCGATATCGAGATGGTTTGCCACACCCCGTTATCGGCGCGCTTCGGCTGGCGCCTGAATTCAATCCGCTGGGGGGACGAGGTAGTGCTTGCCGTCCTGCTCGAGCCAGCCCTCAGCCTTGAGGCCCTTGACGGCGCGGGTAACGGTCTCTCGGGAGGTTCCGATCATATCGGCGATCTGTTGGTGGGTGAGCACCGGAGTCCTGGGGCGACCCTCTTGACCCGGCTCTTCCCGGGCGAGGCGAACCAGCAGCCCCATCGTGCGTTCCTTCACGCGCTGGAAAGAAAGCGAACTCGCCTGCTCATCGACCTGTCGAAGCCGACGCGTCAGTTCCTGGATCACGGAAAGAGCGAGGTCGGGACTGCGGCTGAGTAGACGCAGGAAATCGTTGCGCGCGAGGGCCAGGATGCGGACCTGGGCCATCGCCTTCACGCTGGCTGAGCGGGGCGCTTCGTCGAATAGAGACATCTCGCCGAAGAAATCACCGACGTCGAGCAGTTCCAGAATCTTCTCACGCCCATCGCCGGAGAGCTTTGTGACCTTCACGCGCCCTTCGACGATGATGTACATGTAGTCGCCGGGCGCGCCCTCTTCGACGATCGTCTTGTTTTTCGGAAAGCCGCGCTCGATCAACAGCGATGCAATCGACTCGAGAGCATCCCTCGATACGCCGGAGAACATCGGAATCGCGCGCAGTGACGCGATCGTTTCAGGCTTGTGGGATTGAGCCATGGCGACTCCTGTCAACCTCTCTGTCCGACGCACTCATGTGATTTTGCTCCGACCGCTCGATTTCAACTGGGCCACCAGCTTGCGTACGTCCGAACTCTGATCGAGACGGGCGACGAGCAGGGCGTCCGGAGTATCGATCACCGCGAACCCCTCGACGCCCAGCAACGCAATCGTGCGATCCTCGCTCCAGACGAGATTCGCTCCCGAGTCGCATTCGACCAGGGCACCCGCGACGGAGCGGGAACGTCCAGGCTGCACGCCCAATTCCTCCGCGAGAGACGCCCAGGTACCGACATCGTTCCAGTGAAAGCGAACCGGCAGCGTCCAGACCCGGCGGCTGCGCTCGAGAACGGCGACGTCGATCGAGACGGAGGGCGCGCGTCGGTAGATCCCGCGCAACTGCTCGGCGGTCGGCCGTCGTCGCGAGCCGAGCATCGGGCCCCACGCCCGCTGGAGTTCCGGCGCGTGGGTCTCGAGTTCTTCGAGGATCGTGCCCACCGACCATATGAAGATGCCAGCATTCCAGAGATAGTCTCCGCGCTGAAGGTAGCGCCGTGCAGTCTTCTCGTTGGGCTTTTCGACGAAACGCCGTACCCGGTGAAGACCCGGTGCTTTCGGGCCCACAGCCGCGCCGCGCTGGATGTAACCGAGACCCGTATCGGGTCGTTTTGGCTCTACGCCCAACGTGACGAGCACGTCGGCGCCGCGTGCGGCGCGAGCGGCCTTGCGGATCGCGGCGCGAAACGCGCGCCCATCCGGAATCACGTGATCTGCGGGCAGAACCACCATCACCGCATCGGGATCCTCGGATCGAATCCGGGCGGCCGCGTAGGCGATTGCCATCGCGGTGTTGCGGCGCATGGGTTCCACGAGTACGCGGCGCGCGGAGAGTCCGGACTCGGCCCGTACAGCCTTCGCGTGGTCGCAGCCCGCCACCACCCAGATGTTCTCGGCGTTCGCAAAGCGACGGGTGCGGGACAGGGTGGACGCCAGCAGGCTGTTGCCACCGATGACTTTCAGAAATGGTTTGGGGACCGCCTGGCGCGACGCCGGCCAGAATCGCTCACCTGCGCCACCTGCGAGGATCACCGCGTGGATCGAATCCTCGAGTTTTGCCATCAGCGTCCCACGCAGAAGTAACGGAAGCCGGCTTCCTGCATCGGCCCGGGCTCGTAGACGTTGCGCAGATCGACGATCACCGGCTGTCGCAAGAGTGACTTGATGCGCGCGAGATCCAGCATCCGGAACTGATTCCACTCTGTGATCAACACGAGTGCGTCCGCACCGCTGCACGCCTCGTAGGAGTCGCCGCAAGTGACGACATCCGGAAGCAGCTTCGAAGCTTCCCGCATCGCCTGCGGGTCGTAGGCGCGGATCTGCGCGCCTCGTTTTTCGAGCCCCCGAATGATGTCGAGGGACGGCGCGTCGCGCATGTCGTCGGTCTCGGGTTTGAACGAGAGGCCCAGGACTCCGATCGTCTTCCCGTCGACGTCACCATCGAGAGCGGCAACGATTTTTTCGATCATTCGCTCGCGCTGGCGTTCGTTGACACGGATGACGCTTTCAATGATCTCGAGGTCCTGACCGATCTCGCGCGCGAAGTGTGCAACCGATCGGGTGTCCTTCGGAAAACACGAACCGCCAAAGCCCGGGCCCGCGTGAAGAAACTTCGAACCGATCCGCCGATCGAGTCCGATCCCGCGTGCGATCGAGTGAACGTCAGCTCCTACCTTCTCGCAGAGATTCGCCATTTCGTTGATGAAGGAGATCTTCGTCGCGAGGAAGGCGTTCGCGGCGTACTTCGTGAGCTCCGCCGTCGGGATATCCGTCATCAGCACGGGGGCCTCGATCAGATAGAGCGGTCGGTAGAGGTCGCTCAGGATCGCGGTCGCCTCGACGTCCTCTGTGCCGATCACGACGCGGTCCGGCCGCATGAAGTCCCCGATCGCTGCACCTTCTCGAAGAAACTCGGGGTTCGACGCGATACTGAACCTCACCTTGCGCCCGGCCGCGGCGAGTTCCTCTTCGATCCAACCCCTCACCTTTACGGACGTTCCGACCGGGACCGTGCTCTTGGTGACGATCACCTTGTAGCCGTCCATCGAGCGGCCGATTTCGCG
>JAFDAW010000018.1 GCA_019313605.1 Deltaproteobacteria bacterium | reverse complement strand
TTCTGCTTCTGCTGCAGCGGCCGCGCGCTTTTCAGCTTCCTCGGCTTCCGTCTTCTGCCGTTCGGCTTCTTCCACCTTCTGTCGCTCGGCTTCTTCGGCCTCGCGGGCAGCTCGCTCGGCGGCCTTCTCGGCCCGGATCCGCTCTTCCTCAGCGGCCTCGGCCTGCCGCGCCGCAATGTCTTCGACAGCGTCGTTGACCTGCACGGTGAGGAAGCGGATGATCGAGTCTTGATGTTCGATCCCTCGTCGAGGAACCGGAGCATCACGTAGCGCCCCTTCTGGAAATTCTGGATCTCGTAGGCGAGACGGCGTTTGCCGAGATCGTCGTAGATCAGTCGGATCGTACCGAAGCCCTCGAGGGTGCCGTCGAGACGCTCTTGCAGCGTGCCGACCCCCTCGTCGGAGATCTCCGGTTGGATGATCAGGGTGGTTTCGTATTCCCGCACAGCTCCTCCTCGTGGACAGGCCCGACCGCGAGGTCGGATCCCGAGCTTCCGTTCGACCGGTAAGGCGCCGGGTGCGCGCTCACCGCCGGAAGCTGAGGCAAGGTTCTAATGGCGGGTCCGCAGATCGGTCCCGCCGGAGGCGGATGGATAGCAGAGTCGCGGTCCCCGTGGAAGGGGGAGCCAAGCATCGCCCGGAGGGGCTCGAACGAGATCTCTCTCGTCGCCGCAAAGCGAATCCGAAGGAATCGCCAGCTAGGGCTGCTGCTTCCGCGCGAGTTCCAGCAGCGCCGCGTGGACCCGGCCGTCCGGGGTGAGTTCCGGGTGGAAGGTGGTCGCGAGTGCGTTTTGCTGCCGCACGAAGACCGGCCAGCCGTCGACCCGAGCCAGCACTTCCACATCCGGTCCCGGCCGCTTCAGCTGCGGGGCCCGGATGAAGATCGCGCGCAGCCCTTCCAACTCGCCCTGGGCGACGGTCGCAAACGAGTCGACCTGGGTCCCGTAGGCGTTGCGGACGGCAGTGATGTCGATCAGGCCGAGGCTGCGAACCGGGAAGCCCTCGACCTCGCGCGCCATCAAGATCGCGCCCGCGCAGGTCCCGAGCACGGGGCGCCCGCTTTGCGCGAAGGCTTCGAGCGCTTCGTAGAGACCGACGCGCTCGAGCCCCTTGGAGATCGTGGTGGATTCGCCGCCCGGCAGGATCAGCGCGTCGAGGTCGTCGAGATCCTCCGGGTGGCGGACCTGTGCCCACGCGGCGCCCGCTTTCGCGATGGCCGCCGCGTGGGGCTGGACTGCTCCCTGGACCGAAACGATCCCGACGCAGAGTTCGGCGGCGGGCCGACTTTGCCGGCCCGCTGCTACCACCCGCGATTGGCCAGGCGTTGGCTCTCGTCGAGGGTCTCCATTTCGATTCCCTCCATCGGCTTGCCGAGTCCGCGGCACGCCGCGACGAGTTCTTCGGGCTGATCCCAATGCGTCGTGGCCCGCACGATTGCCCGGGCCAGTACCGCCGGATCTCCGCTCTTGAAGATGCCCGAGCCGACGAAGACCGCCTCCGCACCGAGGGACCGGCAGAGCGCGGCGTCGGCAGGCGTCGCGATCCCGCCGGCCGCGAAGTTCGGAACCGGCAGGTGTCCGGTCTCCGCCACGCGTTGCACGAGATCCAACGGCGCCCGCAGTTCCTTGGCGCGCGCCGCCACTTCCTCCGGCAGCAGCGCTTGAAGGGAGCGCATCTGGCCGAAAATCGTGCGCAGGTGTCGGACGGCTTCGACGATATTGCCGCTGCCCGCTTCGCCCTTGGTTCGGATCATCGCCGCGCCTTCAGAGATGCGGCGCAGTGCTTCGCCGAGATCCCGCGCGCCGCAGACGAAGGGCGATCGGAAGCCGAATTTGTCGACGTGGTGTTCTTCGTCGGCGGGCGTCAAAACCTCGCTCTCGTCGATGAAGTCGACACCGAGCGCATCGAGTACCTGTGCTTCGAGGTAGTGGCCGATCCGAATCTTGGCCATCACGGGAATCGAAACCGTGCGCTGGATGGACTCGATGATTTCCACCTGGCACATGCGCGCGACGCCACCGTCGCGTCGGATGTCCGACGGCACTCGCTCCAGGGCCATCACCGCACACGCGCCGCTATCCTCGGCGATCTTCGCCTGATCTGGATTGACGACGTCCATGATCACGCCGCCTTTCATCATTTCGGCGAGCCCAACCTTGAGTTCGAAGCTCTGTGCGGTGGCTTCTCCCGTGCCGCCGTTTCCGTTTCCCGCTTGATCTGACATGGTTCCTCCCAATCCCCGCCGTCGCCGCTCGTCGGCGAACTCGGCGCGAGTCTGTTGTTAGATTTGCACGCGATCCATCCGTGGTTTGCCCTCGAGCCGCTCGACGATCACCCGCGCGAGCGCCGCGACTCCGGCGCGCAGGGCTTCGGGTTCGGCCATCGCAAAAGTCAGGCGCAGGCAGTTCGAGGAGCGGCCGTCGTGGTTGAACTGAGATCCCGGCGCGAAGAAGACGCCCGCAACGGCGGCGTCCGACAATAGATCGCGGGTCTCGATTTCCTCGGGAAGCTCGACCCACAGCTGAAGCCCACCGTCGGGCCGTGTCCAGCGCGTACCGTCTGGCATTTCTCGAGCGAGCGCATCGAGAAGTGCATCGCAGCGTTCGCGCAGTACCCGGCGCACGCGCCCGAGGTGCCGGTCGTAGGCCCCGCTTGCGGCGAATTCGGCCAGCGCGGCCTGCAGCGGAAGCGCGTCGGAGAGGTCGGTCGCCTGCTTCAGCGCGAGCAGGGCTTCGATCAACCGGCTGTGTGCGGTAATTGCGCCCACCCGCGCGCCCGGAAAGAGCGATTTCGAAAACGAGAAGAGGTGCAAGACGAGCCCGCTGCGATCGAGCGCAGCCAGCGAGGGAACCGCTCGCCCCGAGAAGCGCAGATCGGTTTCGTAGCCGTCTTCGATGACGGGTTTGCGGTGGCGCGCGGCGATCTCGATCAATCGACGGCGGTGATCGACCGAAGTCGTCGAGCCGAGTGGGTTGTGGAAGGTCGGAATCGTGTAGAGGACCTTGACTTCGGGGCGCGCGAGAATCCGGTCGAGTGCGTCGAGGTCGAGTCCGGCCTCTCGCATGGGGACGGGCGCAATCTTGAATCCAAGACCGTGGGCCGCTGCGAGCACGTTGTTGTACGTCGGCTCTTCGACCGCGACGGTGTCGCCCGCTTGCGCGAACAGCCGCAAGCCGAGTGAGATCCCCTGGCTCGCTCCGTGGCAGAGCAAGATGCCATTGGCGCCGGTGTCGATCCCCTCTTGCTGGAATCGCTTGGCGAGGGTTTCGCGCAATCCGAGATGTCCCTGTGGGCTGCCATAGAGCAGCAACTCCGGCCCGTTTTGCTGCAGGACGCGATTCAAGACCCGGCGAAATTCATCGGCGGGGTAGAGGCTCTGATCGGGAACGATGGAGTGCATCGGCACCGCGTTTGCCGTGCTGCCAAATTGCGGCCGGGCGCGCTCGAAGCTGAGCAGGCGCTCCGTCAGCGGAGACAGCGCGGGGTGGAAGTCTTCGGGGCTCGGCGCGGCGCTCGTCCGCGCGGACGCGACGAAGGTGCCGCGTCCGACCGTAGAGACCGCGATCCCCGCGTTGACGAGTTCTTCGTAGGCGAGCGCGACGGTGTCGCGGTTGACGCCGAGATCTTTTGCGAGATTGCGAATCGGGGGCAGTCGATCGCCCGCTTCGAGTCGACCGCCTGCGACCTCGAGTCGGATGTGATCGGAGATCTGGCGGTAGACGGCGCGCTCTCGGCCCGTACCGCGCTCTAACGCGATATCCATAGGCGGGAGTCTATGGATCCGTCATTAGGGGGTCAATGGCGGATTGACCCGACAATGACTACAAAAAATGGCGGATTTGTTCGGTACAAAGACCGGTCAATGTGATTGATCGACCGGGCGAGCGGCTCCGCTCGCGGGCTTTTATTCGGGCCTGGGGTGGTGCATTCCGAGCGCGCGCCCGATTCCGATCGCGGCGAGCCCCACGAAGCCGGAAAAGAGGGCCCCCATCTTTGCCTGTCCGAGCAGAGTCGGATCGACGAATGCCGCGCCCGCCACGAAGAGGGCGACGGTCAGTCCGAGCGCTGCCACGAATCCGGCCATCACGAGTTCGCGCACGCCCATCCGGTCGGGCAACGGAAAGCCCCTCATCTTGCCGATCAGGCCCAGCAGCGTGATGCCCACCGTCTTGCCGATCACCAGGGATCCGAGAATCAACCAGGTCATGCTTCCGATCGATGCGAGGACGACACCCGCGTTGGTGAAGGCGAAGAAGAACAGGCCGAAATCGACGAAGAATTTCAACTGGTGTTCGAATTGATGCAGCGGCGAGTGCTCCATGTGGAGATCCTCGGCGAGTTCTTCTCCCATGCGGTCGATCTCGTCCTGTTCGACGAACAGGCCGATGTCGCGGCGCGGTCCGGGGAGAAACGGAACGATGAAGACGAGCGCGAGCGCGGGGTGGAGGTGCGCGAGAGACAACCCGAGCCAGGAGAGCGGGCCGCAGACCGCGATGTAGGGGATCCACGACTTGACGTCCGCTCGGCGCATCCCATAGGCGATGGCCATTCCGGCAGCAATCAGCAGCAGGAACTCGGGACGGGCCGGAAGATGTGGATCACCGTAGAAGATTGCGATGATCGCAAGGCCGATCGCGTCGTCGGCCACGGCGAGCAGCAGCAGAAAGTTGATCGCGGGATGCCCTTTGCCGAAGACGGTTCGCGCGACGAGCCACGCGAGCGCGATGTCCGTCGCGGTGGGGACGCCCCATCCGCGCCTGAGTGTTTCGAGATCGTCCGTCGGTCCATAGAGGAAGGACATGCCGATGAAGAAGACCGCCACGGGCCCGACGACGCCCCCCAGTGTCGCCATCAACGGGTTGATCGACTTCGAGATCGGGTTGAGGTTGCCGCCCGGCAAGCAGGATTCGGTGATTTCCTTGGCCGCAATCCCGAAGAAGAACACCATGAAGATGTCGTTGACGAGCCAGTGGTGGGTGACGAGATGGCCGAAGACCTTGAAGTCGGCGATCGGCACCCAGTGGATCACGTGCTCGTAGGATTCGTGATCCAGGTTCGCCCAGATCATCGCCACCACCACGCCGGACAACAGGGGCACCGAGAATTCTTGGAGGATGTTGATCAAGCCGCGCTTTTTCGTTTCGCTCACGATCCGTTCACCTGTTCGTCTGGATTGAAATCAGTTGCGTGAATGAGTGGCCCGTTGGGTGTCGAGGTCCGTTGGCTGTATCCGGAGGCATCCGCACGTGGCGGTCGCTAGTCCCCCGATTCGGGGTCGGGATTGTAGCGGTTCATCGAGGGAACTACGCCGTCGATCAAAATCGAGCCGACGGCCTCTGCGGCCAGCGGAATCCGCTCTTCGAGCGCGGCCTCTTCCGCGCTCGAGAAGGCGCGAAGCACCCAGTCCACGGGATCGATTTCGGGTTCGGGCCGTCCGATCCCGAAGCGCAAGCGGGGGAAGTCGCTGCTGTCGATCCGCCCGGCGATGTCCTCGAGCCCTCGGTGGCCCGCGGAACTCCCCCGCGGCCGGATCCGAAGGCGTCCAAAGGGCAGGTCGAGATCGTCGACGACGACCAGCAGGTCGGTTCGGATGTCGTCCACCGGGAGGCTGTCCAGGGCCGCGGCCACCGCGGTGCCAGAGTGATTCATGTAGGTCTCGGGAACCAACACGGCGACGTTCAGATCGGGGAGATCGGCCGGGTGTTCAGCCGAATCTCCGAGCGGTCTGCCGGCCGGCGGCGGAATCCGCCCCCGGCCGAAGCGGCTCTCGAATCGGCGCTCCGCGAGCCGGAAACCGCAGTCGAAGGCGAATCGATCGACGATCCGGGCGCCGATGTTGTGGCGCGTGGCCGCATATCGCGCCCCCGGATTCCCGAGTCCGACGACGATCTTCATTTCGGGCCGCCGCGTCAGTCGTTGCTCTTCTTCTCCGCGGACTCTTCCGGCGCAGCACCCTCGGCTGTGGCCTCCGCGTCGACTGCTCCCTCTTCTCCTTCTTCTTCTTCTTCTTCGGGCGCCTCTTCCTCGATGGCCACCGGCGCCACTACGGACATGACCGTGACGTCGGGATCGTTGAGGACCTCAACGCCTTCGGGAATCGCGATATCGCGCACGTGCAGGGATTGACCGATCTCGATCTCGCTCACGTCGATCGTGAATTCCTCGGGAATCGCGTTCGGTAGACATTCGACATCGATCTCGCGGGTTGCGAAATCGAGGACGCCGCCACCGAGCGAGACGCCGATGGCCGTGCCGGAGAGGTTGATGGGAACCGAAACGTGAATCTTCTGCTGCAGGTCTACTGCGTAGAGATCCGCGTGCAGGTAGGCGCCGGAGATCGGATCGCGCTGGAGTTCCTTGACGAGCACCTGTCGGCCGTCGAAGTCGCCGCCACCCGTCACCTTCAGATCGATCAGCGTATTGATTCCCGCACTCGCACTCCGGAGCAGGAGGTCGAGCTCTTTGGGATCGAGGCTGACCGGGACCGGCTCCGCATTGCGCCGGTAGCAGACCGCCGGGATCCGGCCCGCTGCGCGCAGCTTGCGGGCTACACCCTTCCCTTGTTCTTTTCGTAACTCCACGCCAAGTGCAAATTCACCCACAGGTTTCTCCTAAAAAAAAGTCTTCATACGAAGAGTGAACTCACGCTCTCTTCGTTGCTGATTCGGCGGATCGATTCTCCGAGCAGGGGAGCGATCGTCACGACGTGTATCTTGGCGCAATCCACTGCATCGGGTCGCAGCGGGATCGTGTCGGTGACGACGAGTTCCTTCAGCGGGCTCTCGGCAATTCGTTTGACGGCCGGCCCCGACAGAACCGGATGGGTGATGACCGCGTAGACGGCCTTCGCTCCCTCTCGATCCAGCGCTACCGCAGACTCTGCAAGCGTTCCCGCCGTATCGACCATGTCGTCGACGATCACGCAGGTCTGTCCCTTCACGTCTCCGACGATATTCATCACTTCCGCCACGTTGGCGGCCTCGCGGCGTTTGTCGATGATCGCGAGGTTCGAGTCGAGCCGTTTCGCGTAAGCGCGCGATCGCTCGACGCCTCCGGCATCCGGTGAGATGATCGTAAGCGGTCCTTGGTAGCGCGTTCGGATCGCGTCCAACATCACGGGTGTTGCAAAGATGTTGTCGACGGGGATGTTGAAGAATCCCTGGATCTGCCCCGCGTGCAGATCGATGCAGAGCAGGCGATCGGTTCCGGGTGTGCTGATCAGATCCGCTACGAGCTTGGCGGAGATCGGAACGCGCGGCCGGACTTTGCGATCCTGTCGCGCGTAACCGTAGTAGGGAATCACCGCGGTGATGCGCTTTGCGGACGAGCGCCTCAGCGCGTCGACCATGATGAGCATTTCCATCAAGTGGCTGTTTGCGGGCGACGACGTCGATTGGATCACGAAGCAGTCCATGCCGCGGACGTTCTCGTGGATCTCGACGTTGACTTCGCCATCGCTGAAAGTGCCCACGTCGATCTGGCCGAGCTCCGTGTTGAGGTGGCGAGCGACAGCCTCGGCAAGTGTGGGATTCGAGTTCCCCGCAAAGAGCTTGGCACGCTGCATGATCTGGATACTCCGGGGCTGTTTCGAGGCCGCGATCGGGAAGCGTCAGCCTATCGAGATTCCTGTGTGGCTGCGACCCGGGCCCAGATGGGCGCCTCGAAGGCCGCTTCTTCTAGCGCACGCTCCGCAGCTTCTGCGGATTCGAAGAGGCCGAATACCGTGGCCCCGCTGCCCGACATGCCGACCGCCGGCGCGCCTGTGGCTCGGATCTGTCTCTGCAGCCGCGCAATCGGCGGGCACAGTCGGATCGCGATCGGTTCGAGGTCGTTTTCCAGGCTGAGCCCAGTGACTCCCGCAAACTTCCATCCGGGGCTCGTCGCCCCGGAAAGAGGCGGGATCCTACGATCAGGGGCGGATTTCGTCAACGCGGGCTGGATCGCCGCGAAGGTCTGAAAGACCTCGGCGGTCGAGAGCGCGATGCCCGGGTTTGCGAGCAGGACGGGTAGCGAGGGCAGGTCGTCCACGGCTTCGAGCCGCTCGCCGATGCCGCTGACCATCGCGGGCCGGGGGTCGAGAAAGAATGGCACATCCGCCCCGAGCCCGAGAGCGAGCTCGGCGAGCCGCGGCTCGCCCAGCGCGCCTGGAAAGAGATCGCAGAGGGCTCTCAGCACGGCGCCCGCGTCGCTGGAGCCTCCTCCCAATCCCGCGCCTGCCGGCAGGCACTTCTCGATTCGCAGCTCGATCCGGCAGCTCAGGCCCGCGGCCTCCGCGAAGGCCCTGGCCGCCCGGTGGGCGAGATTGGTGGCGTCCGCGGGAATCCCTTCGCTCGCTCCCTCGAGCTCAATCTCCACTTCGAGGGCGGTGGAATCGGAAATCGCGATCTCGACCTCGTCGCCGAGATCCAGTGGCGCAAACAGGCTTACGAGTTCGTGGTAGCCGTCCGCGCGCCTGCCGATGACGCGCAGACCGAGATTGATCTTGCCCGGAGCGTGGCGGCGCAGGCTCCGGCTCGCGGAGCCGGGCCGCGTGTTCACTTGCCGGCCTCGATGAACTTCATGTGCAGCTCGTAAAGAATGCTCTCGAGGAGTTTGGACTCGGTGTCCGTGAGGTTGCCGCGGGTTTTCTCGGTGAGCATCTCGAGCGTGTCGATGGTCTGCTTGGCGATTAGAAGGTTGGGTTCGGCGCGCCCCTCGGCTCCCCCCTCGGAGTCTCCGATCTCACCGAGTTGGTAGAGCGCGGTGGTTCCGAGGGAGAGTACGAACGTCGAGAAGTCGATGGTGGCGCCTCCAGCGCCCTCCGATCGCTCGTCGGGGTCGTTCATCGTAAAGCCCGGTCCTCGTTTGTCTTCTTCGGTCGGCATCAGATTCCTGTCCTCAAATCTTGCGCCTCCGGGCGGTTTCGCTCTTCGGCGTCGAGTCGTTCCATTTCACGGTAGGCCCGAACGAAGCGCTGGGCGAGCGTCGTGGCGCTGCCGATCAGGAGGATCCACAGCGCCGGCACGACAAAGCCCAGGATCGTCCCCGCGGCCAACAGTCCGACGCGCTCGCCGCGCTCGAAGAAACCCACGTTGACGCCGGCGGGTACGGAATGTTTTGCACGGGCCGCCGAGTAGGAGACGAGCACCGTCACGGTCAGCACCGACCCGGTGAGCAGCACGTTGCCGGGCTCTCCGATGCGCGCGAAGTGGATCGACAGGCCCACCAGGACCACCACGTCGGCGAGCCGGTCGAGGGTCGAATCGAGAAATGCGCCGAAGCGCGTAGCGATGCCCTGGTGCCGCGCGACCACGCCGTCGACGAGATCGAAGAAGCCGCTTGCGAGCATGAGGATTCCGCCGCAGACGAGCCAGCCCTCTGCAAATGCGGCGGCGGCGACGATCGAGCCGATGGCTCCGATCACAGTCAGCAGGTTGGGGTTCAGTGGGCGGACGAACAGGAACGGGAAGGCCGTGTGGATCCATCCGTCGAGTCGGTCTCCCAGCTGCTGCTTGATCATGGGCTAGGCCCTATCTGGGTTAGGCCGTATCGATTCCGCCGGGCATCTGGGAATCGGCTTCGGGCGGCTCCGCGTCGTTTTCGCCCGGGTTGGGCTCGGGCTCTTCTTCTGCAATTTTTTCGCTGGCATCCGGCAGGCCCTCGGCCTCCCGAACCAGGTCCGCGCGAGAAATCCAGCCACCGCGCCCAGCGAGGCGCCGGTCCGTTCGCAAATTTTCGAGCGATCGCCTGTTCATCGATGTATTCCTCTCGCCGGTATAATGGGGTACGACACGCTAGCAAATTGACACGAATCCAGATGGCCCGATCATTTGCCGCAGATTTGGGGAACCCTTGCGCAACCGTTCGATCCTTTTAGCTTCGATCGCCCTCATGGTCGCGACGGCCTGCTCGTCGCCGCCGCCCGCATTCGAGGATGTGGCGCCGGCCGAAGAATTGTACGAGGAAGCGCTCGAAATCCTCAAAGGCCGAAGCTGGCTCGTTTTCCGCACCGTCGACTACGTCCGGGCCATTGGGAAGCTTCAGTCGATCATCGACAATTATCCCTACAGCGACGTCGCCGTCATGGCCGAACTCAAGATCGCCGACGCCTATTTCGACGATCGTCGATACGACGAGGCGCTTTCCTACTACCGGGATTTTGCGGATCTCCACCCCCAGCACGAGAAGGTTCCGTATACGATTTTGCGCTCGGCGCATTGCCGTGAGCGGCAGATGCACGCCGCCAACCGCGATCAGACCGCCACCCGCGACGCGCTACTTCATCTCGACCGCTTGCTTGCGAAATACCCGCACTCGCCCGAGGCCCGAGAAGCCGAGACCCTGTGGCGAGATCTTCGCACGCACCTCGCCGAAAACATCACCGAGATCGCCGAGTTCTATTTGCAGAGAGAGGAGTACGAAAGCGCCGCCGAGCGCTATCGGTCGTTGCTGAACGAATATCCGGGCCTCGGCCTGGACGCCGAGGCGCTCTACAATCTGGGGGTCTGTTACGCGGAGATGAGCCGCACCGAAGAGGCTGAGCGGATCTTCCAGTCGATCGTGCAGAACTACCGGGATACCAAGTACGCGGCTGCGGCGGCCAAGCGGATCGAAGAGGAGCCGACGAGCAACTAGGGGGCAATGGATGCACGAGGTTGGACGGTTGACGCCCATCGAGCGTCGGGACTACGAGCTCGGACGACGCTGCTTCGAGCGTGGGGATGCCGAGACTTCGCTTCCCCACCTCACCCGACTGATTCAAACGCGCAATTTTGCGGACGTTCACTACATGATCGGCGTGATGTACCACCGCAAGGGCGATATCAGTGCGGCGGCCCATTCGCTACGCGAAGCGCTGCGGGTCAATCCTTCGTACTCGGAGGCGCTGCTCGCGCTGGCCAACGTCTACGAGAGCCAGGGTGACTTCGATCGCTCCCGCGAGATCGCGGAGCGGGCGGGAAGGCTGGCGCGCTCGGCGGACGACGTGCTCGACGCGACCACCCGCGGCAAGCTCGCCAACCTCCAGGCCGCGCTCGGCGATGCCTACCGCGAAGTGGGCGAATTGCGCGAGGCCATCGAGGCCTACCGCAAGGCGCTCGACCGCTGCCCGAACTTCCCCGACATCCGAAACAAACTCGGCATCGCATTGCGCGATGTCGGACTTCCGGATCGCGCACTCGCGGAGTTTCGCCGCGTGCTGCGCAGCCACCCCGGTTTCTGCGACGCGGCAGTGCAGCTCGGTGTCACCTTGTACTCGCTGGGCCGCACCGAGGAGGCCGCGCAGGAGTGGGAGTCCGTACTCGTCGAACATCCAAAACGCGAAGACGCGCAGATGTATTTGCGGATGATCGGTCGCTACTAACCCGCACAGTCCCACAGCCGGTAATGCACCAACCCGTCATGGCAAAGGCTTGATTGGACGGTTGGCGTGGATGGCATCTGCGCTATATACACACCATATCCATTTTGGAGGGGCAATGACCCAGAAAATTTCTGCCGGACTGTTAGCTTCATTGATCTTGGGGGTGGTTTCGCTATTCGGCTGTGCTTCGGGTGGCGGTTCCAGTAGTACGTCTGCCCAGACGCCCGCCGAAACATCTTCCACCGAGCCCGCCCAGGTCGATCCGTACACCGCTGCGCCCGAGGGCTCGGCGTTCTCCAAGGTTGTGATGCGATCCAGCGAGGTCGAGGTGCGAAAGGTTCTCGGCGAGCCCGACAACACGACTTCCTATATGACTGGGAAGATCTTCATCCCGTTCTACTTCGGCACGGACGCGTTCCGAGCGGATTGGCTGTACGAGGGCCAGGGAAGAATTACCTTCTCTCGTGGCGCCTGGGGTGATCAATTCAAGGTCATCGCCATCAAGTACAACAAGAACGAGTTGAAGTAGCGGGGGCTTCAGCGCGGCCGCTTGCTCGAGTAGGAGTGGCCGATCATCTTGTAGGCCATGATGCCCCACGGTACGAAGAGCCCCGCCCAGGTCATCGCCAGCAGGGCCTCGACGGTCCACCAATCGAGCCCGCCACCCTCGCGCAGGGTGTCGGTGGCCCGCTGATACGGCAGCACGTAGAAGCGCAGCAACATCGCCGTCATGAAAATGCCCGAGAGTGCGACGCCGATGGCGCTCCACTGCGTCTTCCTCGCTTGCGCGTTGTCGCGATCTTCCTCGGGTACCTCGTGGAGTTTCATCCGGCGTGCGCGCTGCACATCGGTCACGTTGCCGAGGTGTGAGAGGCTGAGAACGGCGACGAGGCTGATCACACCGCCAATTACGATTGGATTGAGATAGGAGGGCAGGTCGATCCAGCCCAGCGTATCGAGCAGGCGCGGGATGACGTTGCCGACAAAACCCGAGATGATGCCCCAGTAGGCCGCGCGCGCAGTGATCTTGTCGCTCCATACGCTCATGAAACCGACGGCGCCCCACGATGAGGCGAATATCGTGCCGACGTAGTACACCAGCCAGAAGACGCTCGGCGGCAGGAACAGGCTGATCACGAGCGTCACGGCGCCAACGAGCAACATCATCGCGCGGCTGAAGCGAAGCATGCTCTGGTCGTCGCGTTGGCGGTGGGGGAAGATGTCTTGGCTCACGCTGAATCCGACGAGTGACAGAAAGGTCGTCGCAGAAGAAAATGCCGCCGCCGTCACGCCGGCCAGGAGCAGAGCGCCCATCAGGGGCGGCATCATGTTCATGGCCGCCCAGATCATCGTTTGCTCTTCGGGGAAGATGTCGATCTTGCTGAGGTTGACCACGGTCGCCGCGGCGTAGAGCGCCACGCTGCTCGTCGCGATGACGATCGCCGCGATGCACGCGGAGCGAATCACCACGTGCTCCGATTTCGCCATCAGGTAGCGGCTCGATTGCCAGGGGCTCACCGCGGTGACGAACGCCCAGGCGATGCCCGTCACGACCGACCAGATCGCGTAATCGAGTGCGGTGGGCCACTCCGTTCCAGGGCCGACGACGCCGTGCCAGCTCATGAGGTCAGGTTTCGCCTCGAGTTGAACGAGCTGATTGAGGGAGGAGAGCCAGCCACCGTGGAATTCGACGATGTAGTAGAACGCGACGAAGCTCATCACGGTAAAGAGCAGGAACATCAGCGTGTCGGTGATGACGACGCCTCGCGAACCCGAGTAGAGGGTGAAGAGCGTGTAGCTCACCCAGGCCACGAAGAGCCCTTGGATGTAGCTCAGGGGCGTTAGTTGGGAGAGGATGATCGCGGCACCCTGGGTGACGGCCAGCAGATAACCGCCCAGGCCGAGCACGATGGTGACACCGGCGGCCGCCTGGACGGGTTTGCTGTCGAAGCGCCAGCCGAAGAATTCGGCCACGGTGAGCGCGCGGCTGCGCCGCAGGTAGCGACCGAAGTAGAGCGCGCCCCACACGTACCCCGTCACCCAGATGGAGGGCCACAGGATGAAGGCACCGCCCTGGGTGGCATAGGAAAAACCGGTCTCACCCAGGAAGGCATTGGTGCTGAGCACGCTGGCCACGAGCGTGCCGACGATCAGCAGCGTCGGCGCCTGGCGCCCCGCCACGAAATAGTCTTCGAGGTGCTTGACTTTTCGGCCCGCGTAATTGCCGATCAGAGCGTAGATTACGATGCTGATCAAGATGCTGGTGGTGTAGATGTCCATCTACGAGTGGTCACTCGCGGATCGGACATCCACCAGGGATTCGTGGAACGTTCCGCCTCCACCTAGATCCGTGGTCTGCTGTGAGGTCAAGTCGTTCACGCCGGTGGTTTCCGACGCATCGTTCTCCCAGTAGATGCCCTGCATGACGACGAGACCGGGCTGCGTATCTTCGGAAATCACGAGTGTGCGTCGGTTGCGCCCCCGGCCGTTGAACACCTCGACCTTCTCACCGGCCTTCAAATTGCGAGCGTTGGCATCCTGGGGATGGACCATCACCGTGCCGATCTCTTTCGGGAATCGCTCGCCGAAGGTCGAATTCAACAGGCCCAACATCGGGGGTGTGATCAAGCGGAGGGGAAAGCGCGCTCGAAGTTCCGCGTCCGCAAATTCACGGCTCGAAAGAACCTGCGCAACGGCAGGCTCGACGTGCTGCGGTGCGAACTGGAAGCGCCCTTTTTCGAACCGGGAGTAGTCCCCCGCCGATGCGAGATTGACGGACGTAACGGTCACACCCGGTTGGAGGCCCTCCTTTCGGACAGATTCGGGAAGCCCTCGTAGGGTGCCGATGTAATCGTCGAGGCGTTCACCGATCGTCTGGCGAAACGGCTCGTCGTCGTAGCCCATCTTTTCGGCAAGGCGCTGAAACAAGTCGAAGTTGCTCAGGGCTTCTCCGCGGGCGGGAATCACCGGTTCCACCCGGCCCATCTGAAAATGTCCGTAGCCCGTATACATGTCGTGATTCTCGAACGAGGTGGTGGCGGGGAGCAGCAGGTCCGCGTAGCGGGCGGTGGGTGTGAGGAACTGCTCGTGCACGACGGTAAACAAATCTTCTCGCGCCAATCCCTTGCGCACCTGGCTCGCGTCCGGTGCGACGCTCAACGGATTGCTGCTGTAGACGAACAAAGCCTTCACGGGCGGCGTGAGCTTCGTGAGCGCGTCCCCGAGCTGCACCATGTTGATCGATCGCGTTCGCTTCTCGAGCAACTGAGGGAATTCGAGTCGGCTCGAATCTCCAGAGAAAGCGGAGCTCATCAGCAGTGCGCCCCGCCCGGCCTTTCCGTCGAACAGGCCCAGGGCTGCGGCCAGGCAGGCAATTGCCCGCACCGACATGCCACCCGTCGTGTTGCGCGTGAGCCCAATGCCGATCCGGATGAAGGTCTTCGGGTTCTCCGCAATGAGATCGGCCAGTTCATCGAACTGATCCAGGCTCAAGCCGGTGCCTTCCACCAGGGTGTCGATCGAACTCTGATTCAGCAACGCCGCCAATTCATCGAAGCCCTCGGTGTATTGCTCGATGAACTTTTGATCCAAACGCCCCTGATCGAGGAAGCGCTTCACGAGGCTCAGGGCCAGCGCCGCATCTCCGCCGGGTCGAACCGGGAAGTAGAAATCCGCCGCCTTTGCGGTCGTATTCCGATAGGGATCGATCACCACCAGCTTCGCGCCCCGTCTTCGCGCTTCCGTGACGAAGGGCCAGAAGTGGACGTTGGTGACCTTGATGTCGATCCCCCAGGCCAGGATCAGGTCGGCGTGCGACGCCTTTTCGGGTGGACTTCCGGGTAGTGATCCGCAGTGCGCCGCCCAGCCTTCCTTGGCCGCGCTGGAACAGATGGTTTGCATCAGCTGGGAGGCCCCGTATCGGTGAAAGAACGGATACCCGGCCCAACGCGCGACGGCGCCCATGTTGCCCGCATAGGAATAGGGCAGGAGTGCTTCGCCGCCGTGCTCCCGTTTGATCTCGGTCAGGCGTGATGCCAGAAGCTCCAGCGCCCCGTCCCAGGAGATCTGCTCGAAACGCGCATCTCCCTTCTCACCCGTTCGAATCTGCGGAAACAACACGCGCTCATCGGATTGAACGCGGTGGTGGTAGGTCCGGACCTTCTTGCAGAGAAAGCCCCGGGTAAACGGGTGGTCGGCATCTCCGTCAAGTCGGATGATCTTGCCGCTTTCCAAGGTCGCCGTGACGCCGCAGGCATCCGGGCAGTCCAAGGGGCAGATGGTCTTTCGTTTTTCCATGATCCGTCCTGCGTAATCGTCCGGCGTCTTTCCCGTTTTCCGAGAACCCGAGATATAACACCGACCGGTCTCCAACGGGTGAAAAATCCGCCCCCGGCCCGGATTGCGCTCGGTTCGCTACATGACGGAATCCTGGGTTATCGGGCGGGAGAACTTCTCAGCTTCAAAATCCCCATCCTCGCACATCGAGGTTGGTAGCGTGGAAGAGTGGGAAAGCCCCATTGAAGGCAGCTGCTCGGTCATCATTCAGCCTGACCGCTCGGGCACGAACTCAATCCGCAAGATGAGGTGGCGCTGTTAGGCGAGGGTCAGTCTTCTGCGATGGGGACTTCCAGCGAGACGCCGCAGTCTTTGCAGTAGGTGGCGTCTCTTTCGTGGCCTTCGCTCAGGCAGCTGGGGCAGGAGCGGGTGGTGATTCTTCTTGCGGCGGCGGCGCCTTCGACGATCTCGGCGGTGACGATGCCCGTGGGTACCGCGATGATGCTGTAGCCGAGGATCATTACGATCGAGGCGAGCACTTTGCCCGAAACCGTGATGGGTGCCATGTCGCCGTAGCCCACCGTGGTCATCGTCACGATCGACCAATAGATCGCCGCGGGGATACTCGTGAATCCGTTTTCTTCGCCTTCGATCAGGTACATCGCTGAGCCGAGGATCGTGACCAGGATGACGATTGTCCCGAGGAACACCGTGATCTTGTGGCGGCTGGAAGACAGCGCGTTGCGCAAGATGCTGGCTTCGCCGAGGAACTGCCCGAGCTTGAACACCCGGAAGATCCGCAGCAGCCGCAATCCGCGGATGACGGCCATCGACTGCGCGCCTGGGATCAGCAGGCTCAAATAGGTCGGGATAATCGCGAGCAGATCGACGATGCCGAAAACGCTGCGCGCGTAGCGGAGCGGGCGTGGCGAGCAGATCAGGCGTAGGACGTACTCGACGCTGAAGATCAGCGTGAACGCCCACTCTGCGTCGTGGAGCAGCTGGCCGTGTTGGCTGTGGAACGTGTTCACGCTGTCGAGCATGACCACGAGGACGCTCAGGACGATCGCCACCAGCAGGCCGACGTCGAAGGCCTTGCCGGCGGGGGTGTCGGCTTCGAAGATGATGACGCGAAGTTTCTCGCGCCACGGGGAAAGCGGCGGATTTTCGATCGGGTCGGCCATCGGCCCCAATCCTATGGTCCCCGAGCGCCTCCGCCAACCGCAATTCTCGCATGGGCTACACTGAGCCCGCCTTGGCGGAATTCGAATCTGTTGACATCGTCGTGGGTGCCATCATCGGGATCGCGTGCCTGCGCGGTTTTTTCCTGGGGTTGATCCGAGAGGCGTTCTCACTCGCTTCGCTCGCGGCCGCCTATATCGCAGTCAAGGCCTTCGTGGGCCCTGTTTCCGAGTGGGTCGGCGACATCAGCGGTGGCCGGATCAACGAGGCGCTCGAGCCCTGGGTGGCCGGCGCGCTCCTGGTGCTCGTGACGATCGGGGCGGTGACGACCGTCGGGCGCATCATCCGGCGCGGCGCTCGCGCGGTCGGGCTCGGGTTCGTCGATCGGGTGGGTGGGGGGTTGCTCCCCGCGATCGCAAATACCCGGACGTTGGCCGCGCTGGAGGAGATGGAACTGTTGGCCAGCGAAGCGCCGCCAACGGAAATCGACGTCGCGAGCCCGCCAAAGTCGGATTGACCCCCGGCTTCAGGCGGGATCGACCCAGCGGCCGCGTTCCCGGATCAGTTCCACGAGCCGATCGTCAGCCGTATCGTCTGGAATGTTGCGCACGACGAGATCCTTGCTGACGTAGAGGTTTACGCGGCCGGGTCCGGAACCCACGTAACCGAAATCGGCGTCGGCCATTTCGCCGGGCCCGTTCACGATGCATCCCATGATCGCGATCTTGACGCCCACGAGGTGCCCCGTGCGCGCCTTGATGCGCTCGGTCGTCTCGACGAGATCGAAGAGCGTCCGGCCGCAGGAGGGGCACGAGATGAACTCGGTGCGCGAGGTCCGCAGTCGCGCCCCCTGCAGGATGCGGTAGCTGAGATCGACGGCTCGTGCGGGTTCGCCAAATCCCTCGAGCGCGATCGCGTCGCCGATGCCGTCACACAGCGACGCGCCTAGGACGTGAGCTGCCCGAAGTACAGCGGTTTCGTCCGAGTCATCCGCGAGTCGTCGATGTCGAAGCACGATCGGTACATCCGATGCACCTCGTGCCTCGAGGCGGGCGGCGACGAGGCGAGCGGCGTGCACCGGGAGGCTCGACTCGACCGACACGAGGATTTCGTCGAGCTCCGCTCGTGCACTCGCTTCGAGCGCGCGGTCGAGTCGGTCGGAAATCTCCTCGATGTCTCCGCAGATGTTCCATTCGAGCGGAGTACGAGATTCCGCGCAGCGCATCGCTGCGGCATCGAGCAGTGCGTCGTCGCGCGCCGTAGCCGTGCGGATCACCACGCGTGCGACACACGCCGGCCACTGTGCGACCAGATCCGGTGCAACGCAAACCGCTATTGGGATCGACATTCCCGCATCACCAATTGCGTCTGAAAAGGTCTGCAGGGAGCGGACGCTGTTCGGGTCGGATACGTCCACCACGATACCTTCACACGCGAGGTCCGGATATGTCTTGAGGTTGCGGACGAGCGTTTCGGCGGTTTGCTTCGGATCGGATGGAACTGCGCCGAGATCGACCTCGACCCGCACCGGGTGATTGCTGCCGATATCGGTATCGGTCGGTCCCACGCTGCGAGTCACGCGTCGGTTGTGGGCGTAGGGGTCCGCGGTGAAAGGCGCTCCGGGATCACCGACTTCCACCGCGACGTCACCGCTCTCGAAACCAATCGATGCGATTGCCGAGGCGACCGGAACTTCTTCCTCCGGGGGCTCGGTGAGTGAAACGCGAATCGTATCGCCGATCCCGTCGACGAGCAGGGCGCCAATTCCAATCGCGCTCTTGATGCGGCCATCCTCGCCGTCGCCCGCTTCGGTGACGCCCACGTGAAACGGATAGCTCGGCTCGCCCGGTGAGCGCTCAGCGAGCCGCGTGGCTAGGAGTCGGTAGGCCTGGATGGCGACCTGGGTGTTGCTCGATTTCATGCTGAACACGATGTCGTAGAAGCCCTCGTCCTCGCAGACGTCGACGAATTCGAGTGCGCTCTCCACCATCCCCGCCGGTGTGTCGCCAAAGCGATTCATGATCCGATCGGAAAGGGATCCGTGGTTCGTACCGATCCGGATCGCACGGCCGAGTTTCTTGCAGCGCTGCACGAGCGGGCGGAATTTTTCCGCGACGCGCTCGATCTCTTCCGCGTAGGCGGCGTCCGTGTACTCGAGCACCGCAAATTTCTTCTTGTCCGCGAAATTCCCGGGATTGATTCGAATCTTCTCGACGTACTGGGCTGCGACCATCGCGGCATTTGGCGTGAAGTGAATGTCGGCGACCAGCGGAACGCGAACCTTTCGCCGGTCGAGTTCTTTGCGGATGGCGGCGAGGTTTTCGGCGTCGGTCAACGAAGGGGCGGTGATGCGAACGATCTCGCAGCCGACGGATGCGAGGAGTTCGGTCTGATCGGCCGTTCCCTGGGTGTCCCGGGTGTCGGTGGTCGTCATCGACTGGATCCGGATCGGATTCGAGCCGCCAATGCCCACGTCACCCACGCGCACCTCGCGGGTGCTACGCCGATGGGGGGCGAACGGGTCTGCGAGATAACGGTGTGCCACTTCAGCTCCCTGCGATGAGCGCGTCGAGTCGTTCGAACGCAGCTTCGATCTTGCTCGGATCGCTGCCACCCGCCTGTGCGAAGTCCGGTCTTCCGCCGCCCTTGCCACCGACGATGATCGCGACCTCGCGGATCATGTCGCCGGCTCGGAAGCGGTCGGTGAGGTCTTTGGTGACGCCGAGGGCGAGGGATACCTGGCCGTTCGTCTCGGCGGCCAGCAGGACGATCCCGCTTGTGAGTTGGCTTCGCAAGTCGTCCACCATTCCGCGCAGCTCTTTGGCTTCTGCGCCCGCTACCCGGGTGGCGATGACCTGCACGCCGGCGATCTCCTTGGCGTCTCGGGTGAGATCCTTGGAGGCCACGCCGCGCTGGGCCGATCGGAGCTGCTCGATCTCTCGCTCTGCACTGCGGCGGTCTTCGAGAAGCTTCTCGATCCGTGCGGGAACCTCTGCTGCGGATACCCGCAGTAACTCCGATGCACTGCGGAGCGCTCTTTCCTGGTCGCGGAGGTGGCTCAGCGCGCCGAGGCCCGTGAGCGCCTCGATGCGTCGCACGCCCGAAGCGATGCCGGACTCGGACAGGATCTTGAGCAGGCCGATGTCTCCGGTCGCACGAGCGTGTGTGCCGCCGCAGAGTTCCGTCGAAAAGTCGCCAAACTGGACCACGCGCACGACGTCGCCGTATTTCTCGTCGAAGATCGCGACGGCCCCGGCCTCGATCGCCTCGGGGTACGACATTTCGCGCAC
>JAFDAW010000017.1 GCA_019313605.1 Deltaproteobacteria bacterium | reverse complement strand
GCGAGCGTGAAAAATGTCGCAATCGCGGGCATGCGCAGCCCGAAGCCCCCCATGGACGGTATGTGGCGGGTGTGAGAGCGGCCGTAGACGAGGCCGACGAGCGCAAAGAAGAGGCCGGTCATCAGACCGTGCGCGAACATCTGAAAGACGGCTCCGTTCCAGCCCTCGACCGTCAGGGTCGCTGCGCCGAGCATCACGACGCCCATGTGACTCACCGATGAGTAGGCGACGACATATTTCAGATCTCGCTGACTCATGGCTGCCAGGGCGCCGTAGACGATGTTGACCACCGCGACACAACCGACGAGCGGTGCCCACGCGATGGCACCCTCGGGCAGCATGATGAATCCGACGCGCATGATCCCGAAGGCGCCGAGTTTCATCAGCACGCCCGCGTGCAGCATCGATACCGCGGTGGGCGCAGAGGCGTGCCCATCCGGGGACCAGGTGTGGAACGGGAAGACGCCCGCGAGCGCTCCAAAGCCGAGCCAGAGCAGCGGGAAACACCACATCTGCAGCGAGCGGTCGTAATCGAATGAGCCGAGTATCCGCATATCGAAGCTGCCCGCACCGGTCGCCAGGTACATCGCGAGCATCACCGCGATGATGAACGCCGAACCCACCAACAGCATCAAGGTGAGCTTCATCGCCGCGTACTCGCGGCCCCCGATGTCGAAGAGTCTCCAGACGTACTTGAAGGGGCCGGCCTCGGTCACCGCGTGGCTGCTGCCCCAGATGCCGATCAACAGGTACATGGGCAGGACGGCAATTTCGTAGAAGAGAAAGAAGACGAAAAGATCCTGCGAGACGAAGACGCCGAAGACGCCGGTTACCAGGACCAGAAGCGTGATGAAGAAATTCTTCGAGCGATCGTCGAGCGTCCAGCTCGCGAGCACGCCGGCCACGATGACCAGGCCGGTCAAGAGCAGCAGCGACACCCCCCAACCGTCGACCGCGAACCGGAACGCGATCCCGAAGCTGGGTACCAGCGCGTGGGTTTCGGCCATCTGGAAGCCGCCTGCGGCGAGGTCGTAGCGCAGTGCGACCAGACAGCTGCCGAGCAGCGAATAGCCGGCACCGAGGAGCGCAACCACGCGCACTCCAAGGCGGTTGCGGTCCGGAATGAACAGCAGGATGACTGCTGCAATGAAGGGCATCGCAACGATGCTGCTCAGCGACAAGCCGCTCACCTCGAGAGCCCCCAGAAGACGATGACGACGGTGCCCGCGACGACGGCGTACACGTAGTCACGCACATTGCCTGTCTGGGTCTTGCGCAACCGGCGTCCCGACATGATGGTCGACCAGCCGATCCAGTTCATCACGCCGTCGACCACATAGCGATCGAAGAATCCCACGGCATCGGCGAAGACGAGTGCACCACGTCGATACGCGAACTCGAAGAAGCGATCGACCAGGCCCGAGCGGGCGAGCCTTCCGATCGGTGCGAGAAAGCTGAAGGCTTGCGGGCTCAGCTGACGCGAACCGTAGATCAACCACGAGAGCAACAAGCCGGCCAGCGCACAAGCGGTGCCTAGCATTCCCGACATGCCTACGTGGAAGTGATACGACCCGCCCGCAAGTGACGCGAAGTCGGAGCCGAAGTAGCCGATCCCGATCGAACCGGCGGCCAGCAGCAAGAGCGGCCCCGTCATGCTGAAGCCGCTCTCGTGGGCGTGCTCGGACGACTCCGAGGCGGTGCCGAAGATCGCGAGGAAGACCACGCGCCCCATATAGAATGCGGTCAGGAAGGCCGCGGCGATCAACATCGCCCACGGCCCGAACAGGCCCGCTTCGTGGACGGCTTCGAGGATGAGGTCTTTGCTGAAGAATCCCGCGAGCCCCGGGATTCCCGCGAGTGCGAGCGCTCCGACGATGAAGACCGTCGAGGTGATCTTCATGCGGCGCCCCAAACCGCCCATCGCGGACAACTCATTGCTGTGGACGGCGTGGATCATGCTGCCCGCGGCGAGAAACAGCAGCGCCTTGAAGAAGGCGTGGGTAGTCAGGTGAAAGTAACCCGCCATCGACGCGCCGGCGCCGAGTGCGCAGACCATGTAGCCGAGCTGCGAGCAGGTCGAATACGCGAGCACGCGCTTGATGTCGGTTTGAACGGTCGCGAGGACCGCAGCGAAGAGCGCCGTGAAGCCGCCGAGCCAGGCCATCACCATCTGTGTGGTCGGGGCTTGCTCGAAGAGCGGGTCGGCCCGTACCACGAGATAAACGCCCGCGGCCACCATGGTGGCTGCATGCAGCAATGCCGAAACCGGTGTCGGACCCTCCATGGCGTTGGGGAGCCAGATGTGGAGTGGGAACTGGGCCGATTTCCCGACGACGGCGAGAAACAGCAGCAGCGTGATGACCGTCGCCCAGCCTTCTGACAGGGTCGCGGTCCCAGCAGGCCGATGTCGGCGAACTTGGTGACCCAGATCGCCTTGACCGAGGCCTTGGCGGCGCTGGGCTTTTGAAAATAGAAACCGATCAGCAGGTAGCTCGTCAGGCCGACCAGTTCCCAGCCTGCGAAGAGCTGAAGCAGATTGGGAGCGACAACCAACAGCAGCATGGTGAAGATGAAAAACGAGTGGTAGCCGAAGTAGCGCCCCCGGGCGGCGGGCGGCTCGTCGGCCATGTAGCCGAGAGAGAAGATCTGAACGCAGGTCGCGACGAGCGTCACGACCACGGACATCGAAACCGAAGTGCCATCGAGATGGATGCCGACCTGAGCGAGTGTATCCGCACCGTTCGGCAGCCAGCGCACGACTTCGTGAATGACCCGATCGGGCTGGGCGAGTTGTTCCACCAACAGCGCGAGTGATGCGCCCAGCGAGATCAGCGCTGCCGCGACCGAAAGCACGGCGGCGGGCATGCCCGCATGCCGCAGCGGTGCCACCACAGCAATGATGAACGCCGCAGCGAGCGGAACGAAAAGTGCGATCAACGCGTAGTCGAGGGGTGTCATCACAATAACGTCAGTGCCTGAGTTCGTTCGCGGAATCGATTGCGATTTCGCGACGCCAGCGGAAGAGCAGAATGACGATCGCCAGCCCCACGACGACTTCCGCCACGGTGAGGGCGATCGTGAATACCGCGAAGACCTGCCCGGTCACTCCGTCCCCAAATCGGGAGAACGCAACCAGGTTGATCGTCACGGCATTGATCATCAGTTCGACGGAGAGCAGCAATGCGATCGCGTTGCGCCGCGTGAGGACTCCATAGATCCCCATGCAGAACAGGGCGCTGGTCAGCAACAAGAGAGTTTGCATCGTCACGGGCGGCCACCCTTTCGATACACAGTCTCGGGTTCGTCGCCGAAGTCGCTCTGCCTGCCGAGCACGATTGCACCGATCATCGCTGCGAGTAGCAAGATGGACAGCACCTCGAAGGCGATGAGGTGATCGGTCAAGAACGCGCGGCCGATCTCGAGCGCGGAAACCGGCGCAGACGACGGCCAGGCGGGAAGATCGGTGCGGAAGATCGCGCACGCCATCGCGCCGAAAAGAGCCAGCGCACCCAGCGCGCCAGGCAGTCGCCGCGAGCTATCGACTTCGACGCCAATCTCGTGGTGACGGCGGGTCAGCATCACGCCGAAGAGCATCAGCGTGATCACGCCGCCCGTGTAGAGCAGAAGCTGGACACCGGCGAGAAACGGAGCACCCAGCATCAGGAACATGACCGCGGTGAGCACCAGCACGACCGCGAGCCAGAGCACGGCGTGCACCAGATCGCGAGACGCGACAACCCTCACCGCGCCCAGCAAGATAAAGGCGGCGAGCGCGAAAAAAATCAATGACTCGGTCATGAGGAGCCTTCCGGGACTGGATCGGCGCCCTGGGGTGGAGTTGCTGCCTTCGGCTCGGGGGCGGGCAAGCCGCGCTTTGGGTTTTGCATCGCCATCAGCCGCGAGCCCGTGCCCCAGCTATGCGCGAGCTTTTCATTTTCGTAGAGGCGCTCCATCGATAGGAAGAGGTCCTCGCGGCTGAACGCTGGCTTGGCGAGTTCGCGCAACATGATCAGTGCATCCGTGGGGCAAACCTGGACGCAGAGTTCACAAAAAATGCAGGCGTTCAGGTCGAGCGTGAGATTTTCGAGGTAGTTGCGCTTCTTGCCGGTGACGGGCGACTCGCGTTTGCCCGCGGGCTTCACGGTGATGATGCGAGACGGGCAGATGCGCTCGCACGCCAGACACGCGATGCAGGCCTCGTCACCGCCCTCGTCGTGGACCAACGCAAAACTGGTCCGATAGCGTTCGGGGCGCACGCGGTCTTCCGCCGGGTACTGGACCGTGGTCGGTGGGCGAAAAACGTTTCGCATGGTCACGGCCATCGCGCGCGCGGTGTCGATCAAGTAACCCATCAAGCGCCCACCCCGCAGTAATGGACGAAGAGCGCAGCGACCATGACCAGCAGCAGGCTGAGCGGAAGCAGGTATTTCCAGCACAGCGCCATCAGCTGGTCGGAGCGAAAGCGCACCAGCGACCAGCGGATCCAGAAGATCGTGAAGAACAGCGCGAGCGTCTTGAGCACCATCCAGTGCAGGCCCGGAGCAAAGGGGCCGTCCCAGCCGCCGAAGAAGATGGCGGCGGCCACCGCGGATGCGATCAGCGTGTGCAGGTATTCGGCCATCTGCAGCAGCCCAAAACGCATGCCCGCGTATTCGGTGGTCACACCTGCGACCAGTTCGCTCTCGGCTTCGGGGATATCGAAGGGAATGCGGTTGGCCTCGGCGAGCGAGCAGATGAAGAAGATCACAAAGGCGATCAGGCCCGGCCCCAGCGGCCAGATCACGAACCAATGGGTCTCCGCCTGAACCGAGATGATGTCGCTGAAGCGCATCGACTGTGCGAGAACCACCGGAACCATTGCCGACAACACGAGTGGGATCTCGTACGCGATGCCCTGCGCGACAGCGCGCATCGCGCCTAGCAGGGCGTATTTGTTGTTGCTCGACCAGCCTGCGATCCAGACCGGGAATACGACGAGCCCTCCGACGGCCAGCATGAAGAGCACGCCGATGTCGAGGTCGGCGGCCAGCACGTTTTCACTGAAGGGAATCACCGCCGCAACGCTGAGGGTGAAGAGCACCGTGAAGGGAGGCGCCAGGCGAAAGAGGATCGAGTCCGCCTTCTCTGGGATGAGGTCTTCCTTCTGCATCATCTTCAAGGCGTCTGCTACGAGCTGCAGGATGCCGGCGGGGCCCACGAGTGTCGGACCGAGGCGGCTTTGCATTCGGGCGGAGAATTTGCGCTCGAACCAGATCGAAAGCACCGCAATCGTCACCAAGACGGTGGCGATGACGAGACCCCAGACGAAACCGTGCATCAGCGGCGTCATCGATCCACCTCGCCCATGATCGGATCGAGTGTTCCGAGAATCGCGACGGCGTCACTCACCGTGTGCCCTGGAAACAGATAGGGGATGCAGGATGCGGCGTGGAGACTGGGAGATCGGATCTTGAGCCGGTAGGCGCTCGCGCCGCGGCTTTTCCCACCGCCAATGATATAGGTACCGAGTTCGCCCCGAGGCGACTCGATGCACGAGTAACCCTGACTCGCGTCGATCTTGATGTGGCCCGGTGACTTGCCGGGCTTCATGCCGAGGATGGGTCCTTCGGGAACGGAATCGATGATTTCTCGAACGATCCGGATGCTTTCGTACATTTCGTTCAAGCGCACCAGCGTTCGCGCAAAACAGTCACCTGCGCTTTCGGTAAAGACCTTCACGTCGAGTTCGCCGTAGATGTGGTACGGGGCGTCACGCCGCAGGTCGTGATCCACGCCGCTGGCCCGCGCCAGCGGGCCCGTGATCCCCAGAGAATTTGCGAGATCTCCGTCGAGCACGCCGATCCCCTGGGTGCGGGCGCGGTAGATCCGATTCGAGCTGAAGATCTGGACGTACTCCTCGAGGCGCTTTTCGATCACTTCGAGCGTCGTTTTCGTATCGCAGCTGAATTTGGGCGTGATGTCGTGCCGATTGCCACCGACCGCGTGCGTGTTGTAGTGGAAACGGCAGCCGGTGACTTCCTCGAACAAGCCGAGGATGGTCTCGCGCTCGCGGAAGCAGTACATGAATAGCGTCGCGCCCCCGCCGAGCGCGCCGCCCAGGTCCATGCCGAAAGTGCCGAGCCAGAGCAGATGCGAGGCGAGTCGCTGCAACTCGGCGAAAATGGTGCGCAGGTAGAGCGCGCGGGGCGGCACTTCGATCCCCAGCATCGCCTCGCACGCCATCGCAATGGCCTGCTCGTTCATCATCGGCGAGACGTAGTCGTTCTTGTCGACGATCGGGATGATCTGCACGAAGGTCAGTTCTTCACACAGTTTTTCGACGCCGCGATGCAAATATCCCGCGTAGGGAACGGCCTTGATGATGATCTCACCGTCGAGGTAGAGCTTGACGCGAAACACACCGTGGGTAGATGGGTGCTGCGGCCCGAGGTTGAGCACCATCAGATCCGCACTGGGATCGTAGGTCTCTATGTCGAGATGGGGGTCGACCCCGGTGACACTGTGCACACTATCTCCAGGGCGGACAGGCGGTTTCGATCGCGTAGTCTTTGCGGAGGGGGTGTCCCTCCCAATCCTCGGGCATCATCAATCGGCGCAGGTCCGGGTGCTCGTCGAAGCGAACACCCACGAGGTCGTACTGCTCGCGCTCCTGCCAGTCGGCACCCGCAAACAGCGGGAAGAGCGTGGGAATGCTTTGATCGAGTTCGACCCGCACTCGCCAGCTGGCCAGGTGCGCGGGCGCACCGACACAGCGAATACCGGTCGCAACTTCGTAGTGCTCGATGTCGATCACTGCGTTGTCGTTTTTTGCATCTACTTTTTCGAGGTAGTGGCTTGCAACGACGAACGAATAGATGCGATAGCCGAATTCTTCCCGGAGCACGCGGGCGAGTTCGAAGTGATGCTTGGCATCGATCAACGGGTAGTTGTCGTCGGGGATCTCTTCGACGCCGAACCGCTCTTGCAGCAGCGCGACGAACCGCTGTTGGGCTTCGTCTCTCGTCACGGTGCGCTCTCTTCGTCGGCGTCGACTTCCGGCTGAGGTTCCGCGTCGACCTGCGGTCGAAGCTCCGCGTCGACCTGCGGTCGGGGCTCCGCGTCGACCTGCGGTCGGGGCTCCGCATCGACCTGCGGTCGAAGCTCCGGTTCGGGCCGCGGCCTGCGAATCTGGGCCAGATTCAAGTTGTCTCCAAAACCCAGACCTGCGGCACTGTCGGTCTGCTCTTCGTCGGTGAGGGGATCGCGTTCGGGATCCTGAAGCCGGCCGATTGCCGGGCGATTCAGGTTCGGAGGCGATTCGGGCCGAACCTCTTCACGCGTGAGTGTTCCCTCGCGCACCATCCGAATCTTTTCCTGCAGCAGCAAGAGACCGTGCATCAGTGCTTCGGGGTTCGGCGGGCAGCCCGGAACGTAGACGTCGACGGGGACGAAGGTGTCGATACCGGGAATTACTGAATAGATGTCGCGATAGAAATCGCCGGAGATCGCGCACGAACCCATCGCGACACACCACTTGGGTTCCGGCATCTGCTCCCAGAGTTTCTTGACGCGCGGCGCCATCTTGACCGTGATGGTGCCCGCGACGACCATCACATCGCATTGGCGCGGAGTGCCGCGCGGAATCGAACCCATCCGGTCGAGGTCCACGCCACTCGCGGCGGCCGCCATGAATTCGATGCCGCAGCAACTCGTCGCCATCGGAAAGATCCAGAGCGAGTTCGCCGAGCCCCAGGTGAGCAATTGATCGATGCTGCCCAGCGCGACACTAACACCGGGCATGCGCTCGACATGCTGGTAGAGAGGGTGCTCATAGGTGCGCTGGCTTTCGTCTACTGCCACTTCAGCGCCCCTTTTCGCAGCGCGTAACCCCACCCCAAGAGCAGAACCAGCACGAAGATCAACATATCGACGATCGCGAGCCCGCCGAGTTCTTCGATCGCAAGCGCCCAGGGAAACAGAAAGACCGCTTCGATGTCGAAGAGCACGAAGATGAGCGCCACCAGGTAGTATCGCGGGTGGAACTGAAGCCAGGCGCCTCCTTCTGGCTCCTCACCGCATTCGTAGGTCATTGTCTTGAGCTTGGAGCTGGATTTGGCCGTGACCGCGAGGAGCTTGGCTCCGACGAGCATGCTCACGGGCACAATGATCGCGACGGCGACGAATCCCGCTGCGGCAACCCACTGGTCCATCGACGCTCTCCCAAAACCCCAGTGTCACAAAACCGCCAGGTGCGAGCTTTCTCCGTCGGAGTCTCACCGACCGACGCACGCTGGTGACCCGGCGACAAGGCCCGGGTTCTTGTTTCGCAGATGCAACAGCGAAAACAGGAAAGCAGTTTATCTGGTCTCGAGCCGCATTTCGAGTGGAAGCGGCGTGTTCAAGAGTGAAAGAGACGCGTTCAATTCTGAGCCAGGCGGTGCGGGGAGTTTTTCCCCAGTACCTGTTCGAGGATGCCCCACCTCGATCGCCGGTCATCGCCAAAATGCCGTCAGCTTTTTTGGATCCTCTCGAATTGGGTGAGGATCCGCCTCGCCCAGCTGCTGCTAGGCTATGCGCGAGGGCCCTTAGCTCAGTTGGTTAGAGCAACCGGCTCATAACCGGACGGTCCCAGGTTCGAGTCCTGGAGGGCCCACCATCGTTTTGGCCGAGTTGCCTCGGAGCGCCGGCTACTTCTTGAAGATCGGCTCGATGTCGGTCCCGTACTTCTCGTTGATCTCGTCGAAGATCGGTCCAGTGACCTCGGGAAATCCCAGATCTCCTCGTCCACAGCGGACATGCGCACCCGGATGTCGTCCTTGGTGACGTTCCAGACCATGTAGTCCAGGGCGAGATCGAGCGGGCCGTCGTAGGTCTTGCGGACCCGCTTTCGGACCTCCGGCTCGGTATCGAAATCGTTGTAGAAGTGGTAGCCGATCGCGAGGCGCGGCTTCACGAGCGACATCACCTTGCCGAACTGCTCCGGAGACGTGTGGCCCTGGGTTCCCACCATCAGAGCCTCCTGGGGAGAGAACCCCTGCTTCGTCACGAGAAGCGTCGGAGGCAGGAAGCACTCGTGGATGGCCACGTCCGCACCCTTGGCGTGCTCGACGTACCACTTGTTCGGGATCGTGTCGCTGCCGTAGACGAACTTCAGCCCGTTCCACTCGAGCACGAAGCTCACGGCCCCGTCCAGACCGTGAACCGCCGGGATGCTCCGTATGACCACGCCGTTCTCGTCGAAGATCACGTCGTTGACGCCGTCAAAAGGGAACTCGTGGACTTCGAGTGCCCCGCCGCGGAAATCGATGACCCCCGACCGCGTGCCGATGTCCCAGGCGTACATCTTCTTCATCAGTTCCATCGAGTGTGCGGTGCCGAGTTCGGGGGTCCCGCCGCTCGGTCCCCAGACGCGGAGGGGGACGAGGCGGTTCATCACCGTGCCGCCGAGCCACACGCTGGGCAGGTCGCCCATGTGATCGACGTGCAGGTGGCCGATGAACACCTTGTCGAGGTAGTCGTAGGGGATCTTCTGGGCGGCGAGGCGCTCGTGGCAGCCGCTGCCGATGTCGAAGAGGAACTTGTCGCCGTTGCCCAGCTCCACCAGCCAGCAAGCCGCCGCCTGCTTGGGCCGAACGCTCGGCATCCCCGTTCCCAGCGCGACGATGCGCATCTCGTCCGGCGCGAGATCCTCACTCGCTGGGTAGTAGACATCCCGATCGGTTACGGCCTTCGTCGGAGAATGAGTTGCCGCGACGAGTGCAAGCACGAGTACGCAGCTCAGAAAGCCTGCGAGGTAGACGAAAACGGAACGCTTCATGGGTTTTCCTCCTATATCTGCGAGATTCTGCCGCGGTTGCGCGGATTCTCGCACAGTCAAAGCTAGGCAGCACAGCGCCTTGGCATCCCGTCACAGTGTGGCGCGCTGCGGGCGAGGAACTCCAACGATTCCGGAGAGATCGAGACCAGCCCCCAGCTCATGACCGGACGGTCCCGGGTTCGAGCCCTGGAGGGTCCACCATCGATTAGCCCGCACTGCATCCGTTCTCGCAACCGAGGGCTTACGAGTTTCGCCCTAGCTGCCGCGAGCCATGTGTCGCAGCTCGGTGAGCGTGTTGGGCGGGTTGGCTTCGATCCGCCGCCACTCCGCTTCTGAAACCGTTAGAAAGAACCGGGCTAGTTCGTCGTCCTGATCGAGTTCCCCGTAGCGTCGCGCGATGTCGATGATCTGGCGGACCTGGTTCAGATAGGTTTCGGTGATCTCCGCACCGTCCTGGGTGGAGGCCGCTTCGGAGTCGACATAGGCGATACCCCGCTTGTTCAGCGGGATCCCGCTCGTAATGTAGGCCTGCAGTAGCTCGATCTGGTAGGGGAACGTGTAGATTTCGATCCGAGGGAGGATTTCCGCCAGGGACCCGGCTTCGAAGGCCTTGAAGGCGCGGTTCGTATCCGTGATCACGCGCGCGAGTTCGGGCAGCCAGTGCTGCCAGATTCGAATGAAGAGATGGCCGCGCGTGTTTCTCGATGGCCCGATCAACGCCACGGAGTCGACCTCGCGGCGCGAGCCGGCCACCGCCTTCGCGCGTGCCTCGACGATGTCCTCGATCAGGATGCCGATTTGCGCCGGGTGGACGGAGAGATCCGCATCGTTGTCGACCACGAGATGCAGCCCGTCTGCGGTGTGCCTCAGCGCCTTGTGCATTCCGAATAGCAGCGCGCCGCCCTTTACACTCCGTCTCGGGCCGTCCTTGTGCGTCAGACCGGCGGGAAGTTCGGGATCCGGGGCATCGATCGCCTCGGCGAGGAAGAGGGTGCGGTACTTCTCACTCGCGTGATCCTCCCCGTACTCGCGCAGGACTTGATCGGCCATCTTGCCCGATTCGTTCGGGCACTCGTCGTCGATCACGATCAGGCGAGCGGTCAGATGGTGATTGAGTGCTTCGAGGCCGCGAAGGATCCGAACCTTGCTGCGGATCGAATCCTCGCCGTGCGGGTGCTCCTCTCTCCGCTGCATCCGGCCCGTCTCCTTGTAGACGGGATTGAGCAGCGTGATGGTCACGGGCGCGGCCAGTTCGCGAACGATGCGGCGGGACTCGGCGATCTTCAGCGCGATCCGGAAGGCCAGGGCCGCGTCTCCCTCGTGCCTCGCCGTCTCATCCAGCCCGGAGTACGTCCCGGGGCGAGTCTGATACCACGCGTCGATTTCGTCGACGTAGGCTTCGAAACCAGGCCGCGTCGTGTCGTAGGCCTCGGCGACGGAGGGGGCTTCCGAAATCCACCGACTGATATTCATCGCGCACCCGATTCGTCGTTAGGCGGGGTGATTCTCTTGGCTTCTATCGATGATCGATCCGGATCTCGCACAGAGAGACCATTAGCCGATCCATGCAGCTGTCGACCACGAAACGCAGAGAGCAAGCGATCGCGCCGCTGGCCGTCCCGGAGGAGGTACGCGATGAGCAGATCGCTGGGATCCTGCGGGAGGCGCTCGATCTCAGGGCAGAGCTGCCATGGGCCCGCCTCGACTCGGAATTCTCGATCGACCTATCCAATTCGTGCTCCCTCGAGTGCGGCCTCACGAGCAACGACAAGGTCTTCTTCGTGAGCGATTGCAACGATTTCTTACTCCGGTCCCAAGATGCCTCATGGGCAGAGGCATTGTTCCCCAATCGCGTGCACTTTTTCGAGCGCGATGGTCATCTCGGGAACCTCCATCGGCAGGACATGCGCAAGGCGATCGCTCGCTTCGTCGATACGCCCAGCAGTTAGTCGTTCGAAACGGGTTGCAAAGGAACTCGATAGCTGGTTTCAGCTTGCACACGTACGCGCCGCCTCGTACTATTCGGAGTCGGTTTCACGTAGCTTCGCACCTCCATTGGTCCGGCGGTGTGCTTGCTCGTAAAGTGCTGAATCCCTCTCTAGGAGAATGTCATGGCCAACAACCAGTTCCCTTCCGATATCGAAATTGCCCAGAATGCCCAGCTCAAGCCGATTGGTGAAATCGCGAAGAAAGCGGGATTCGAAGACGACGATTTCGATTGTTACGGTCGCCATATCGCCAAGCTTACGCGCGAGAAGTGCCTGGCGTTTTCAAATGCGGAAAGTGGCAAAGGAAAGTTGATTCTCGTCACCGCCATGAGCCCCACTCCGGCCGGTGAAGGCAAGACGACGACAGCCGTAGGACTCGCTGATGCACTCGTCGCGAACGGCGAAGATACGATGCTCTGTCTCCGTGAGCCTTCGCTTGGGCCGTGCTTCGGCATGAAGGGAGGCGCCGCCGGCGGTGGCTACGCGCAGGTTCTCCCGATGGAGGAGATCAATCTCCATTTTACGGGTGACTTCCATGCGATCGGTCTGGCCAACAATCTGCTCTCGGCTGCGATCGACAATCACCTTCACCACGGCAATGCCCTCGGGATCAACCCTCGCCGGATCAACTGGACTCGCGTTCTCGACATGAACGACCGGTCTCTTCGCAACATCGTCATCGGGCTGGGCGGTTTGAACGACGCGGTGCCGAGAGAGGATCACTTCCAGATCACGGTCGCGTCGGAAATCATGGCGATCTTCTGCCTGAGTACCGACCTGAATGATCTCAAACGCCGCCTCGGGAACATCGTCGTCGCTTATGACTACGACAAGAAAGAAGTGTGCGCGAAGGATTTGAAGGTTCACGGTTCGATGACCGCGCTGCTGAAAGACGCAATCCGGCCGAATCTGGTCCAGACCGTCGAGCACACGCCGACGTTTGTGCACGGCGGCCCGTTCGCGAACATCGCTCACGGTGCGAACTCGATCATCGCGACGCGGGCAGCGCTCCAGATGGCGGATTACGTCGTGACGGAAGCGGGTTTCGGTGCGGATCTCGGCGCCGAGAAGTTCCTCAACATCGTCTGCCGCAAGGCGGGTTTCAAGCCCAACGTCATCGTCGTCGTCGCGACGATCCGATCGCTCAAGATGAACGGCGGTGTTCCGAAGGGGAACCTGGCGACGGAGAATCTCGAGGCACTTTCCCTAGGCCTGGCGAATCTGAAGCAGCACATCGACAACTGTCAATCCTTCGGCGTTCCTGTCGTGGTTGGGCTGAATCGTTTTACGCAGGACACGAAGGCAGAAGTCGAGATGACGATGGAGAAGTGCGCCGCTCTCGGTGTGGAAGTCGTCGAGAGCACCGTCTGGGAACACGGGTCCAAGGGTGGCCTGAAGCTCGCCGAAAAAGTCGTCGAAATCATGGGCAAGGTTCCTTCGAACTTCCACCACCTCTACGAAGACTCAATGCCCCTGTGGGATAAGATCGAAATCGTCGCAACGAAGATCTACCGCGCCGGCAAGGTCGAAACGGACAAACGCGTGCGCAACAAGCTCGCCGCTCTCGAGAAAGCGGGCTACGGCCATCTTCCGGTTTGCATGGCGAAGACCCAGTACTCGTTCTCGTCCGATCCGACGCTCCTCGGTGCTCCCAAGGGATTCACGTTCCCGGTGCGCGATGTTCGGCTCGCGGCCGGCGCCGAGTTCGTGATCGTCTACTGCGGCGACATCATGACGATGCCGGGGCTGCCCAAGATTCCGGCGGCAGAAGTCATCGACGTCGACGACGAGGGCAAGATCACCGGCCTGTTCTGAGACGCGGATCGGAGATCACTCGCGAGCGGCGCGTCTTTCGCTGCTGCGGAGCAGCGCTTGAAGAGACGCCAGGTCGGCTACCCGAGTGGCCGGTGGCGGCGGCTTCGACGCTTCGTCGGCGAAGCCGCTACTCGTGACGACCACGTAGGTCGCTTCCGTTTGCGTCGAGACGGGGATCGCAGAACCCGCGCGCGCGGCCACGGCCGAGGCGAGTTCGAAGTAGGCGTCCGCAAACTCCGCGGCGTCGGCCGCGGAGTCCCAGGCCGTCCACCACACCCACTCGGTGCGGCCCTCGCAGTCTGCGACCAGGTAGCGGTCTCCGTTCCAGCCCTCCCAGATCGCAGGGTCGGGGCTTTCCGACAGGTCGCGAAACAGGACCGAGATCAGCAACTCACCGGCCGTGTTGCGTTGCAGGGTGCGACAGCCCGTCGGTAACCGACTTTCCAACTCGTTCAGATCCATCTGTAGAAAGGCTTCGCGTCGCCGGTCGTCGTGCATGACCTGCTCGGTCGAGATCGGAGGCGACTCGAGCAGGCCAAATTCTTCGTTCCACGCCAGTGCGTAACCGCGGGCGTAGGGAAAGGCGAGGGTGAGACGAATCAGCGCTGGCGCTTCTGCGAGCGCGCTGCCTTCGGAGCCGGACATCTGTCCATCGACCATCACCCTCCAATTGGCTGGCGCCGGTGGTTGCATGCCGACGGCGTCGAATCCGAAACGCAGCGCGTCTCCTTCGAGGGCCGCCTGGATCGCGGTTTCGAGGTCGTCGCTGTTAGTCGGCACCTGATCGGGATCCATCAATTCCGGATAGGCCTGGTGTTGAAGCAGGTGAATGATTTCGTGGGAGAGTGCGAATTCTGTCTGAAAGTCCCGGCGCAACACTGCAGAGAGAAAGCCCAACCCTCGGGATGCATCCGCATCGGAGACGAGCAGGAGTTCTCTGCTCGTGGGCAGGTAGACTCCGACGATCGCTTCGCCGTAGATGGCGAGCGCCTCCGCCCGTAGATGGCGAGCGCCTCCGCGTAGAGATCGCGGTCCGCAGGCCAGAGGCCCAGCGCGACCAGTGCCCGCTCGTAATCCGCGAGCTCAGCGGGAGTTTTCCATTGGCCGAATGCCTCGGCGAGGACTGCGCGCAACTCGTCCCGGTTCACGGTACGGGCCGCAATCGGCCCCTCCGGTTCGATTGCCCGCGCGCGAACCGTATTCGCCACGATTTCCCGCATGGGGCCCTCGCGGATGACGCCGTCTTCGATCAGCGCGTACGCGCAGCCCGAGATCGCGGCGAGCAAGCCAATTGCGGCGAGGGCGGGGCGCGGGCGGGAAGGCTTTGAGCCCGGCATGGCTTCGGGATCAGTCGGTCCGCCGCTCGGGCAGCTCGATTCGGGGGTCTTCGGGGTTGGGCCGATACAGGATCACGGTGTGACCCACCAGTCCGCAGAGCGCCGCACCGCTCTTGTCGGCGATCGCCTGAGCCGCTGCCTTCTTGTCCTCGGGCGCCAACAGTCGAACCTTGACGAGCTCGTGGGCGAGGAGGGCTTCGTCAAGCGCGCGCAGAACCTGGTCGCTCACGCCCGCTTCGCCGACGTGGACGATTGGGCGCAGCGGGTTCGCAAGCCCGCGGAGCGCCTTGCGTTGATAGCTCGCGAGTACCGGAGCGGGAGCGGATTCGGCTGAATTCGGGTCCATGATCGGGCCGGAGCTTCCCCGATATCTTCCGCCCGAGCCAGCCCCGGGATCTCTGCGGGGAAGCCGCTTGCGTCCCGTATCGTCAAAATCTCGTAACATCTTGTTTTAATAGAGTAAATCTGGTATTTAAAAGCTTGGAGATTCTCTCTGTTCAGCACTGGCTGGTGGGTTTACAATGAAAGGATCTCCAGATCATACAGAGAAGGGAGGGAGCAAATGGGTTTCAAGGATCGAGACGATCTGATCGACGAAAACTATTTCGAGTCGCAGCGGCCGGCTGGACGCACGTTCGATTCGGCGCTGCTCCGAGAACCCGTCGCGGTGCTCCCGGTGCGCCGAGCGCTGATCGTGTCACCCCACACGACCGTTACCGAGGCCATGCGCCTGATGAAGAGTGAACACTGCAGTTGCGTGGTGATCACCGACGACGGCACCCGAAACAGCAAGATCACGGGCATTTTCACCGAACGCGACGTGCTCTTCCGGGTCGTCGACCGCGGAAGAAACCCCGCAGCGCTGCCGATGGGTGAAGTGATGACGCCGGATCCGGAGACCCTCCTGGTGCGTTCGACGGTCGCCTCGGCGCTCAATATGATGTCAGTCGGGGGCTTCCGGCACATTCCCGTGGTCGACGACGAGCACCGGCCCGTTTTCGTGGTCCGCGTTCGAGATGTGGTCGAGTTCATCGTCGAGGCATTTCCGCGTGAGATCCTCAATCTCCCCGTCGGCCATCGCGACACGGTGCATCGCCAGCGAGCCCGCGAGGGTGCCTGACCGGATACTTTCGTTCCAATCCGCGACGCTGCGCCGATAGGCTTCACCCGTGTCGGGCTGGAATGATCCGAGCGCGGCATCGGTCGCTCCGCTGGCCGATTCGCAGCTGCAACCGACGGCCGACGTGCTGGCTCGCGCTTTCTGCGGCAACCCCCTCAATCGCGCGGTGAATCGATCCGCGGATCCCGATCGCCGCTTCCGCTCCAATCGCGACAACATGCGGGCACTTCTTCCCATCGCGCACCAGCATGGACAGGTTCTCGTGGCGACCCTGGACGGGGAGGTGGCGGGTGGCCTCGTCGCGTCTCCCCCGGGCCGGTTCCCGTTGCCCCCGCCGCCCCTGAGGGTTCGGTTGGGCTTATTGATGCGGCAGGGGTGGTCGGTCGCCCGGCGTTGGGAGGTGGTCTTCGAGGTCCTCGACGCACTTCACCCCCCCGAGCCCCACTGGTATCTCGCAGTCCTGGGGGTGGACTGCTCGGCACAGCGCCGAGGCATCGGAGCGGCCCTGCTTTCGCACTGGCTGGCCGACGTCGACCGCGACCCCATACCCGCCTACCTGGAAACCGACAGCGAGGCGAATATCCGTTTCTACGAGCGGGCGGGATTCGCGCCGGTAGGCGAAACCTCGGTTCTCGGCGTGCGTGCGTGGCTCATGAAGCGCCCCCCCGCGGACCGCCGCCGCAATAACTAGACTCTCGCTCTTCAACCCTGCTGTTCCATGGGAGATGACGATGTTCGGCAAGCGCCCCGATGCCACCCTGGTTCGCGATCTCAGCGCAATGCGCCGCTTCATGCCCTACGTGTCGCCACGGCGAAACGACTCGGTCTTCTACATGAACCAGGAGATTCGCGCCGACGCCGCGTTCGAGTTCATGGAAAAGGCAAACAAAGAGCGCCCGAGGAATCGCCCGATCACGTTGTTTCACCTCTATTTGCGCGCGGTGTCGATTGCGATGCTGCGTCGGCCCGGTGTCAATCGATTCGTGAAGGCCGGTCGTCTCTGGCAACGCGACGGCGTGTGGATAACGTTCAGTGCCAAGAAGAAACTCATCGACGGCGCTCCCATGATCACCATCAAGCGCTGCTTTCATCCCGAGAGCGAAACCCTGGGCGAGATGACCGACGCGACCTATGAGCAATTGAGCTTGGGACGCAAGGGCAAGAAGACGACGAGCGAGAAGGAGATGGATTGGTTGCTCCGTCTCCCCCATCCGCTCCCCAGGATTCCGCTCGCCATCGCACGGTTCGCGGACCACTTCGGCTTGTTGCCGCGTAAGATTATCGACGCGGATCCGTTGTACTCGTCGGTCTTTATCGCCAACCTCGGTTCGATCAACTACCCGGCGGGTTTCCATCACCTCTGGGAGTACGGAACGACGTCCATCTTTGCCGTGATGGGAGAGGTTGAGCAGGACGCCACTGGTGGGCGAAAGTTCACCGCCGCCTATACGTACGACGAACGCATCGAAGACGGCCTCTATTCTCAATACTCTCTCGGAATGGTCCGGGACTGGATCGCCAATCCCGAGACGATGGTCGAGCCCGCGAAGCCGCCCGAGGATGATTGATGGCAGCGTCGGAAGCGAAGGATCCCTACGCGATCTTGGGTGTCGCACGCGACGCCGATGAGGACGCCGATCGCTTCAAGGCGGTATCGGAGGCCAATTCGGTGCTTTCCGATCCCGAGAAGCGCAAGGCCTACGACGAGTTCGGAGAAGTTTCGTTTCAGCCCGGGTTCGACGTCGCGGAGGCGCGGCGTGCGCGCGACGCATTCGGAGGGGGATTCAGCGGCCAAGAAGGCTTTGGCGGCGCGGGTCCCGGTGGCATGGATTTCGAGGACCTGCTCTCGAACATCTTCGGCCGTTCCGGACCCAGTCGCGGGACTCGTCGGCATCGAGGAGCAGACCTCGAAGCGCGGGTCGACCTCGATTTCCTCGACGCTGCCCGCGGCTGCGAACAGCGCTTTCAGGTTTCTCGGCCCACCCGGGACGGAGGCAAACGCTCCGAGTCCGTGACCGTTCGGATTCCGCCCGGCGTCGCGGACGGGGGGCAGATCCGCCTGCGGGGCAAGGGCGGCGAGGGGCTTGGGGGCGGTCCCCCTGGCGATCTGCTGGCGACGATTCGGGTCCGGCCGCACCCGCTCTTCCGGCGCGAGGATCGCGATATTCTGCTCGATGTTCCCTTGACGATCTCAGAGGCGACCTCGGGAACCAAGATCGAAGTTCCGAGTCTCGACGGTCGGGTCACCGTCACGGTTCCGTCGGGAACCGACAGTGGATCCAAGTTGCGTTTGCGCGGCAAGGGGGTTCCGCATCCAAGCGGTGGTCCCGCCGGTGACTTCTTCGTGGTCATCAAGATCTGTGTTCCGAAGGACCTCGACGAAGCAACTCGTAAGCAACTCGAAGACATCGGCGCCAGCAATCCGCCGAATCTTCGCGCGGCCTTGAAGGGCGACACGTAACGACCGAGAGATCTCAGTCGCAAGAACCGATTTCCTTCACCGTTCTTCACTGAATTACGGTGTTCTCCACCAAATCGCTAAAGCAATCGACCGATCGCTCCGACACGACTCCGAATCCTTCAGAGTCAACTCTAAAGACATAGGAGTGTGTTATGCGATATCTGCTGTTGGCAGTTTGGATTGTTCTATCTGCGGGCGCCGCGAGTGCGGATTGGAACGACGTCATGAATGCGCTCGAACGGGCCGGCGGTGGGACGAGATACGACATCGGAGCGGATCCAGCGGAGCCCGAATGGGTCGCAACCCGAAAAGCCCGCTTCGAAAACGAGCGCGCCCGAACCCGCAGCGCCAATCTCAGAACCGGGATCCTCGGCGATCCGATCTCGTGTCGAGCGTCCAGCCCCGGTGATTCGGTCTCGCGCTGCGAGTGACCCGGCGATCCGGGGCCCCCAATCGCCGAGAGACCGAAAAATCCAGCTTCGATTGAGAAAAGCTTTTCCGCCATCGGGAAACGAGCTTCCCTCGGCCTTGGCTGAGAATCTCTAACAAGTAATAAAAACAGACACTTACGGTCAGGTTGAGGGGCGGCACAAAGCTTGCTCAACGAGTGCCAACTCGGATCGGACACCGCTCCGCGACTCTTAGAGGTCGGAGACGGTGTTGACGCCGGGCTCGTTTGGTTCTTCCCGATAGGGTTGAAGCGGCCGGGTTGACGGTGTCCGAAGGCTCGGCCAGTGCTGGCTGAGCCTTCGTGCTTTCTGGATCCACGCGTTCTCGCACTGGCGGGTCGCTCCAAATCTATGGGTGGTGTCCCAAAGATTGTGCTGATCGGGGCGTTTCTATTTTGCGATCGAGTACTTAGCGGATCGATCGAGCGCTCGAGCTGCGTTGGCGCGTCGCGGCGGTCAGCCAGCCCGGCGGCGGAGGTTTGGCTCGGCAAGCACAATCTTTGGGACACAATCAAATCTATGCGATTCTGTTCGCACAAATGCAACCCCGTGACCCTGCTCGAATATCCACCACCGGCGCGCTCCATCAGCCCGAGGACGGACGGCTGCTGCGCGGCGCCCGCAGCCGCGCCCGGATTCGCGAGGCGGCCCGCGCATTGTTTCAAGAGCGCGGTTTCGATGCGGCGACCCTTCGCGCCATTGCCGCGCGCGCGGGAATGGGGGCGAGCTCGATCTACCGGCACGTGCGGTCGAAGCACGAACTCCTCGTGCTCGAGCTCGCCGATCTACAGGAAGAGGCCTGGCTCGATTTTCGCCGCCAGGACGCCCGAACCACCCCGACCCGCGAGCGCATTCAGAAATTCTTTCAGAGCCAACACGAACTCCTCGCGCGGCATCCGGATCTCACGGTAATCGCGATTCGCGCCACCACCTACCCCGATTCTCGCATCTCGGCCCGCGTGTTGGCGCTGAACGACCGCACCATCGGCCTGCTGGCGGAGATCCTCCAGGGGGGCCGCGCACTGGGCGATCTGGATCCCCGAGTCGACGTCCTGGCTGCGGCCCGCGCTCTGTTCCACGGGGCGATCGGCGCACGGATTTCCTGGGCGAATGGGTTGTTGTCCGAGGGCGCCTGCCGGACGGAGATCGAAGGTACGGTGGAGTTGCTGTTTCGCGGCCTCGGCCGTGCGCCTAATTCCAGTTAGGAGCGCGACCCCAGAATGGGGTCGTGCGACGACGCGTTAGCTTTGGCCGAAGGCCAACGCGCCGTTAGGGGCAGCAATGGGCGCGGCCGCGGCGACGCGATTGCTAGTGCGCCTGATGATCGAGAGGGGAGAGGCCTTGGGCTCTAACCCCATGTCGCCCAAGGCTCTCCCCAGCCAATTATCAGGGTTGGTTGCCGGTGCGCGCATTGGGCCTGCCTTAGAGATCCCGGTCGGCTTCGATTTCGGCGCTCTTCGCCTCGTACCACGCTTTGTATTCCGCGCCTGTCCAGGCGCGGTAGTCTTCGCGGCGCGTGAACTCGGCGTTTCGTTGGTACACCCAGGCGTTCAGGCGGTTGGGGCGCGCGCTGTCGCGCTCGCCGATCTGCTTGGCGGGGACCCCGGCGATGATCGAATGCGGGGGAAACACGCTGCGCTCGGTCACGAATGCGCCCCCCGCCACGATGGATCCCGCTCCGATCACCGCGTGATCCATGATCACGGCGCCGATTCCCACCAGGCAGTGATCGCCGACCGTGCAGCCGTGCACCGTTGCGTGGTGGGTGATCGAGCAGAATTCGCCGATGGTCGTCGGGTTGTCGTAGGCGATGTGGACCATTGTGAAATCCTGCAGGTTGGTCATTCGCCCGATCTCGATCCGTTCGCACTCGGCGCGCAATACGGCGTTGTGCCAGACCGAAGCGTCCGGCCCGATGGTGACCGCGCCGTAGATCTGCGCGCTGGGGGCGATCCACGCGCTCGGATCGATCTTCTGATCCGCTTCGGGTTCAGGCGGGCCGCTCATTGGTCGCCGCCGTGCTCGAAGCTCTCGCGGGCTCGCTCGCGCAGCTCCGGATCGCACAGATAGTCGATAGCCGTCATCGCGAGCGCCTTGGCTCCGTCGATCGTCGCCTCGTCGCCCATTTCGCCTCCGGCCCACTTTTCGAACTCTGCGTTGTGGATCGAACAGGTGAGCGGAGCGGATGCGATCATCGGGTGAATCGACGGCACGCGATAGCTCACGTTTCCCATATCCGTGCTGCCCGCGAGCCCGGCGGGCACCTTCTCGATCGGGAAGAATACGCGCCCGAGTGTCTCCGCGTTGGCGCGGTAGCTCTCTGCGAGCGGTTCGTTGAATCGGATGTCGAGGTAATCGACCTCGTTCCAGGTAAATTCCAGCTCGGCGCCGGTCGCCGCAGCTCCTGCGCGAAAGCAGTTCTCGACCCGGGCTTTCAGCGCTGCGAGTTCGTCGGCGTTGGCGGAGCGCACGTAGAAACGCCCCGCTGCGTTCTCGGGAACGATGTTGGGCGCTTGCCCGCCGTTGGTGATGATGCCGTGAATGCGCTCGAAGATCCCGATGTGCTGGCGCAGCGCAGCGATCGACTGGTAGGCGATTACCAATGCGTCGAGCGCGTTGATCCCCTGCTCGGGCATCGCCGCCGCGTGAGACGCGCGACCCCGGTAGCGGACATCGACTTCCGAGCAGGCCAAGCTCGGCATCGTCACGAGGTTTGCGCCGGCGGGGTGCACCATCATCGCCGCGTCGACTCCATCGAACGCGCCCTTTCGCGCCATCAACTCTTTGCCGCCACCGCGCTCCTCAGCGGGCGTGCCGAGAATCCGCACTTTGCCCGGCAAGCGGTCGGCCAGCTTGAACAAAGCCAGCCCCGCGCCGACCGCCGCGCTCGCGATGATGTTGTGCCCACACGCGTGCCCGATTTCCGGCAGAGCGTCGTACTCGGCGAGAATCGCCACGCAGCCCGCATCGCCGGATCCGAATTCTGCTGAGAACGCGGTCTCCAGCCCGTAGGCCCCGGTTTCGACCTCGATCCCCGATCGGCGGATCGACTCGCTGAGCAGAGCCGCCGCTTCGCGCTCCTCGAAGGCGAGCTCGGGCTTCGCGTGGATGCCGTGCGATAGCCGCAGCAGCTCGTCGCGGATGTCGTCGACCGCAGCACAGACGGCTTTCTTGAGCTCGGTGGTGCCCATGCGCGCCATTCTAACCCGCGCCGGCTCAGTTGTGCCCCCCGAAGCTGCGCGAACGTAATCGACGGTTAAAATGGTCGATCGGGGCTGGTAGGGACGGCCTGCGCGCAGCTAGGAGCGCGACCCCAGAATGGGGTTGCGCGACGCCGCAAAAGCTTTGGCCGAAGGCCAACGCGCAGCTTGGAGGCGAAATTTCGTGCGCGCAATCTCAGTCGACCACTATATGGAACCCGCCGAACTTCGGGTGTCGGAGATCCCCGAACCCGAAGCCGGACCGGGCGCGCTCCAGATCGAAGTACGCGCCGCCGGTTGCAACTTCTTCGACACCTTGATCGTCCAGGGCAAATACCAGGTCAAACCCGATTTCCCGTTTACGCCGGGCGGCGAGATCGCGGGCGTGGTGAAAGCGCTCGGCGCGGGAGTCGAGGGATTCGCGGTGGGTGATCGCGTTCTCGCCGGGACGCAGATCGGCGGTTTTGCGGAGACCGCGGTCGTTCCTGCCGCTGATGTCCACCGGATGCCCGATGAGATGTCGTTCGGGGAAGGCGCAGCGATTCCGATCATCTATCCGACCAGTTATGCGGCGCTGATTTTTCGCGCGAATCTGCAAGCCGGCGAGACGCTCCTGGTTCACGCCGCCGCTGGCGGTGTCGGAAGCACAGCCGTGCAGATCGGCAAGGCGCTCGGAGCCCGCGTGATCGCGACGGTGGGCGGGGTGGATAAGCTCGAGATCGCGCGCGAACTCGGTGCCGACGAAGTGATCGACTACCGGGTGGACGACTTCGTGGCCCGCGTGCACGAGATCACGGGCGGCAGCGGTGCAGACGTCATCTACGATCCCGTCGGTGGTGACGTATTCGACCGATCTCTCAAGTGCATCGCCTGGAACGGCCGGCTTCTCGTCGTCGGATTTGCAAGCGGCCGCATCCCGGAGGTGAAGACGAATCGCATCATGCTCAAGAACATTGCGGTGACGGGCATCCATTGGGGGGCTTATCTGGAGAATGAGCCCCAAAGGGTGCCGGAGACCTTCGAGGGCCTTTTCGCCCTCTACCGCGAGGCCTTGATCAAGCCGCTGATCTTCCGCACCTACCCGCTCGAAGATCTTCCCTCTGCGCTCGGAGAACTCGCCTCTCGAAAGACCCACGGCAAGCTGATCATCACACCCTAGGAGCACGACCCCAGAATGGGGTTGTGCGACGACGCAAGCGAATCCGAAGGATTCGCCAGCTAGGAGCACGACCCCAGAATGGGGTTGTGCGACGACGCAAGCGAATCCATCAGCTTCGCCTGCTGATCGCGATCACCCACCCAACCCATGGGGTGGGCGCAAAGTGATACCCTGGGACCGGTATGTGTCGAATCACACTGTGGATCGCCGTCTGTCTATTTGCGGCCCTGCTCGATCCCCGTTCTGCGCTGGCAGAGGCAATCCAATGCCCGAGTGAGGCCGTGGTCCATGGGCAGTCGCCTCCCGACGGATTCAAGGCGTGGTGTGAACTTTCCGACGGGACCCAGCACGGTCCCAGTCTCTCCTGGTACGAAGGCGGTGACCCAAAGGCCGAAGCGCACTTCGACGAAGGCAAGTTGAACGGCGTTTTCAAGCTTTGGCATATCAACGGTCAACTCGCGGAAGAGGGACACTACGCCGACGATCAGCGCCACGGAACGTTTTCGACCTGGGGAGAGGAGGGAATCAAGCTCCTCAAGCAGGATTTTGCGAACGGCAAGCGCAATGGGGAAATGATGCGCTGGTATCTCGACGGGCAGCTTCAATTCTTCGAACACTATGTCGACGGAGAAAAGGACGGCCCCGCGGTCGCTTATTTTGAAAACGGCCAGATGGAAGCGGAGGGAGCCTTTCGAAAGGGCCAATTCCACGGGACCTGGACGGGCTGGTATCCGGATGGAGCGAAGCGCAAGGTCGCCGAATTCGTCGACGGCGATCGCATCTCGGTCGAAACCTTTTCCGAGGAGTGATCCGAGCCGACGCGCGGGCACACTTCACCCGCGCGAGGTTTCTAGAATCTTCCATTCGCGATGGGCGGCGCCCGCGTCCTGGCTCCACGCCCACCGGCAGATCGCCGGCGTACTGGAGGAACGATCGCGCCGCGCCGCCCGTGGTCCGGTTCGGAACGCCCGGGTCAGCGGAGGCGGCGCAACGACTGCGCGATGATCCGATAAGCGGCCGTCCCGAGGGGCAGCTTCTCACGCTTCGCGTGCGCTTGTAGGATCTTCAGCTCATCGTTGCTCAGCATCGCTACGACGCGATTGATTCGCGCGTGCTTGGACGGGCCCGTTCCCGTGCCCAGCGGTCGGCCCGCGCCTCTTCGGCGTCCACCCCAGCCGGCCTTCTTGCGTACGGCTTTCTTCTTTCGCACGGCCTTCTTCTTCCGTACGACCTTCTTCTTCTTGGAGGCTTTCTTTCTTACGGCCATGATATGCACCATGTACTGCAGGTTGTGTTGCGCGAGACATTGGAGCAGACCCGTTCAGCGCCAATGGACCGCTACCGACCAATATTGTGCTTGATTTTCTGATGATGGGAAGTCCGGCTACTCGAAAAATTAGGACTTTCAATGCAATTCAGCGAAAAACCTCGCACTTTCGCATGCCTATTTCCCTGAAATAATGTGAATTGCGAGAAGCAGAGCAATTCCCGCGGAGAAGGATGCGAAGTGGAGCAGATTGACGCCCAGGTGATGGTGTCGGTTCACCTCTGGAACCAGGTCCGACGCGGCGATGTAGAGGAAGTTGCCGGCCGCGAAGGGCACCAGGAACCCGATGTCGAACTCGAATGACACCACGTAGGCGAAGATTCCGCCGATCAGGAAAGTCAGCGAGGAGAGAAAACTCACGACGAGGGCGCGACCGCGCTTCCAGCCGCCGTGGATCAACACACCGTACTTGCCGAGCTCCTGCGGAACTTCGTGAGCTGCAGCGACGAGCCAGGTGGTCGTGCCGAGTCGGATGTCGACGATGAACGCGGCGGCGACCGCGACGCCGCCGAGAAAATTGTGGACGCTGTCGCCGATCACCATCATGTGGCTCAGCGGGCTCTTCACCTCGGGCGCATCGCTGTGCCAATGGTGCCAATGCAGGAATTGCTCGAAGGCCAGAAACGAGGTGAAGCCAGCCAACACCCAGAGGTAGACGGTCGCCGCGCCGCCACTTCGCTCAACGGCCTCCGGGATCATGTGGAGCAGCGCGCCACCGAGGAGCGATCCGGCAGAAAAAGCGACGAGTGGCAGGATCAGCTGCTCACGGGTGCGATCCGGCAGTGCGAACGTGACGGCGCCCACGAGCGCAATCATGCTCATCAAAAATCCGCTGCAGAGAATCCAACCGAGTGTGCCCATGCGTGTTACAAACCGAAACCGAAGAGAGAGTCATGCGATCCGTCAGCGTTCACGGGATCTACCAGCTGATTTCCACTTGCCGTTTACCCCAGGCTCGCGCCGCCTCGAGATCGTGTCCCATATAGATGTCGATGCGCTTCTCCCAGCGCTTGTTCATCTTGTCGAGGACGAGGTACACGCCCGGAAACCCCTCGATCTTTACCGGGGTGCGACGATCGAGACCCGCGGGAATGAGATCGCGGGAAACCGCGATCACCTTCATGCCCGGGGCGAGTGAATCTCCCCAGGCCGCCAGGTGGGGCTCATCGTCGGTCTGCTCGGGAAGCGAATTGTAGGCCGTGGCGGTTACGGTGAGCGAGCGCTCGGCCACGTCGGCGCTCGCGGATGCCGCGAACACGCAGATGAGGACGACGGGCCAGATGGGGGTCGATCGCGTCATGGCCTCGAAACCTCATTGCACACGGTGCATCCGCGGTTCGGGTTGAGTTGGGCTGTGAACCCGAGGGCCGCTCGAAGCATCCGGGGGGCGACTGGCTCACACGCTCCGGCAGAGGTTATCTCGCCCGGGGCCTTCTCGCACGGATCGGCCATGGGTTCGCCGTACAACGGGTTTTCCTACACTGCGGCCGTGATGTCAAACCTCGTTTTCATTACCGGCGGTTCCAGCGGGATCGGCGCCGCGATGGCGCGGGTTGTTCCCTACTCCGACGCGCGCGTCATCAACATCAGCCGGCGCGAGCTGGAGGGATACGAGCACTTCGAGGCCGATCTCTCCGATCCCGAAGCGTGGCGCGGAGTCGCGGATCTCTTTGCAAGGGAAATTAAAGACTTCGCGGGCGAGCGCATTGTCTTCATTCATTCGGCCGGGACGCTCCAGCCGATCGGCTTTGCGGGCGAAGTTCCACCGGATGCATACACGAGACAGGTTCTGCTCGACAGCGCATCGCCGCAGATACTCGGGGATGCGTTCCTGCACGCCGCTCGCAAGACCCAGGTCGAGTGTCACGTCGTGATGATCAGCTCCGGTGCGGCGTTTACGGTATTCGAAGGTTGGTCGGCGTACTGCGCGGGCAAGGCCGCGATGGATCAATGGGTGCGAACGGCCGGTGCCGAGCAGGCCCGCCGAGGAGACCGCTGTCGATTGCTCGCGGTTGCTCCGGGAATCGTGGAGACCGCGATGCAGCGAGAGATTCGTGAGGCGTCGAGTGACGACTTCCCGAGCATCGAGATGTTTGTCGGCATTCACGAAAATGATCAGGGCCGCGATCCCGAGGAAGCTGCGCGAGAGATCTGGTCGTTGCTCGAGCGGCAACTCGAAAACGGCGCCGTCGTCGATCTCTACGTTCCCGCCGATTGATGCTCCGGCTCGCCTCGTGTGGGACTGCGGGGATTTCTTGAGCTCCGCGGCGGGGTTGCGCTAGCCTGCCCGGCTCGCGTGCAGCGCGGGTCAGCGAGAATCCGCGGATCCATCGATATGCGATACAGCGAGCGGGGAGCCACGCGCCGACGATGACGGACTTCGAGCAAGCGGGTGTTTCGGCAGCCGATTGGCGAGATGCGACTGCATCCTGCGTAGAGCTCCGCGTCAAGCGGGTGATCGATGAGACGAGTGACTCGCGTTCGATCGTGTTTGAAATTCCAGCCGAACTCACTGAGCGCTTCCGCTACCGAGCCGGTCAATTCTTGAGCTTCAAGATTCCCTACGCGGGCTGTGTGCTGACGCGCAGCTATTCGTTGGCGAGTTCTCCGGATGCCGATCGCGAGTACAAGGTGACCGTCAAGCGTGTCAGCGACGGTCGGATCTCGAACTGGATGAACGATGGCGTCGAGCCGGGAACGCTCCTGATGGTGGTTCCCCCGGCGGGTTCTTTCGTGCTCGACGAAGCGGATCGGAAGATCATCCTGTTCGCTGGGGGAAGCGGAATCACGCCGGTGATTTCGATCATCAAATCCGCACTCGCCACTTCCCAACGCGCGATGAAACTCTTCTACGCGAACCGGGATGAGAGTTCGGTCATCTTCAAAGCCGAACTCGATGAGCTCGCTCGCGCTCATCCCGAGCGACTCGAGATCGTCTATTGCCACGATGATGTCGACGGGTTTCTGGATCTCGACAGCGCCAAGCGCCACGTCGGCTCCGACGTGGAATCGGAGTTCTATCTGTGTGGCCCCGGGCCCTTCATGGCCATCGTTGAGGAGGCGCTTCGAGAGTTGCACGTCGCCCACGATCTCGTTCACGTCGAGCGCTTCGTGTCGCCGCACGATCCGGAGTCGCATGTCGAGGAGCCCGCCCCGGAAGTGGGTGGCGATTACGCGTCCGAGGCGATCACGATCGTTCTCGACGGCGAAACCACAGAAATCCCCTACAAGAAAGGCGAGAAGATTCTCGAGGCGGTGCGGGCTGCGGGCCTCGACGCCCCCTTCTCGTGCGAAGAGGGGTATTGCTCCTGCTGCATGGCAAAGCTGATGGCAGGAGAGGTAAAGATGGACGTCAACGATTGCCTCTCGAAGAGCTTGCTGAAAGAGGGTTGGGTGCTGACTTGCCAGGCGCGCTGCGTCAGTGGCAAGGTGACGATCGAATACCCCGACTGAGGGCCCTGCGCGGCCAACGGAGAGAACGTGCCCCGACGCGATCAGATCCGCATGACGGACGCGGAAATCCGCACTTTCCTGCGCGCCCAGAAGACGATCATCTTGAACAGCATTGGCCCGGACGGCATGCCCCACCCGATGCCGATGTGGTTCGTCTCCGACGATGATTTCGCGATCTCGATGGCGACCTTCCGCGGAACGCAGAAGATCAAGAACCTGCAGCGCGATCCGCGCGTCAGCTTGCTCGTCGAATCCGGCCGCGAATACGCGGAACTCAAGGGCGTGGTGATCTACGGCACCGCCGAACTGAGCGATGACACCGAAGCCATTATCGCCACACTAGAAGCCGCATCCCAAAAAGAGACCACGGAAGCGGGCGCCGAAGCCCACGCCGTAATCAACGAAGACGTAAAGAGAACCGCCCTCAAGCGCATCCTGATCCGCGTCACCCCCAACCGGATCATCTCCTGGGACCACTCGAAACTCGCCGGCACCTACTAACCCGTTCAAAAAAGTCCGCGTCAAACCCGATCCAGAATCTTGCGCGCATCAAGACGGTCGCGCTGATCCATGAATCGAAGCTTCAGTCGTCGGAGTCCGAAGGGGTAACGCCGCGATCGTGTGCATCGGCTGCGAAAATGGCGCGGATGAACATCGCGACCGCCACGGCGAGCGGAAACAGCACGCCCAGTAGATAGGCGGAGAAGTGAGACTCGAAAAATATGCCGAGGCAGTTCACGATCAAGGCGATTTCGACCACCACGGCACTGGCCATGACGAAGGTGTCGAAGAGCAGTGTTTCGCGGATCAGCCCAGAGCCAAAGAGGCGCCGCTGCCGCACGTAGATACTGCCCACGAGCAGCGGGGACGTAACGGCGAGAATCCCGCTTCCGAAAGTCCAGACGCTTTCGCTGTCGACCAGTCCCTGGAGTACGAAGGGGAGAAACGCGAAGATCATCACGCTCGCACTGGCTTCGACCATCAGGCGAAGCCGCAGTCGATGCATCGCGTCCACCGAATGGGAAGAGCTCGGCCGCAATGCCGACATGATTCCAGCAAAGCCGATGGTCGCGATTGCGATTTCGGCGATTGTGAGAAGTGCTTCGTTGGGATCCACGGACTCTCCATTCGGGTGCTTGGAACTCGGCGCGAGAGGCTACCAGAAATTGGCCTGTTCAACGCATAGCGGGCAGTATGCGCCGGATGATCGCGGCGTGAGGGGCCTCCGTGCTCAGTGAACCATTCCGCGCGGAGGCCCCTCACACCCCGATCATCCGGATCGGTTGCTGGCAAGGGGGTTCTCATTAGCGCACCAGTTATGGGACCGCGAAACCCAACAACCAGCAACGGACCGTGAGGGGTGGGGCCGGGGGGCCTGTAAGCGACATGGGGTTGGAGCGCACAGGCCCCCCGGCCCCACCCCTCACGCGCGCACAGGGAACTCGAAAGAGCGCGTAGGCGGCTTGCCCCGTTCATTGCGCGCCGCGCGGGCTATGGGGTCAGAGGCCGGTCAGGTCTGCGAGGAATTGTTCGAAAATGATGTGTACGGCTTCGTTGAACGCGACCACGGAGGCCTCGACAGAGTCGCTTGCCGCGTCTCGCTCCTCGCGGTAGATGCGGTTGACGAGGATCTCGCCACTTTCGGCACTCGTGGCGGCGAGCTGGATTTCCACGATCACGTGCACCTTGGGGCCGAGCACCCGCTCGAATTCTCGAATGCGGCCAGATACCGCGTAGTTGGCCTTCACACGGGCCGTCGCCGATATCACGGAATCAGCGGCCGCCGCAACGCTCAAGAATGAAACCAGTTCCGTCTGAAGCAGGATCGTCGGCGGATCCGACCAGCGCTGGTAGGGATGCTGGTGGATCTTCGAAGAGTTTCCGGTCTCCTTGTAGAGGATTTGGCGTTTGCCGGTGAGGGCATCCGCACGCAATCGATCGATCTGCAGGTTTCCCTCCAGTTTCTTTGCAGCCGGTGCGTCCGGAACCCCTGCGTCGATGCGGTAGTAGTGGTCGATCGGGGCGGGCCCCGACGCACAACCCCAGAGCATCAGCCAGCATCCCGCGCCGATGAGCAACAGCCCTATCCGATTCGTCGAGATCCGATTCGTCATCATTTGGCACCGTCGTCGGGTGCATCGCGACCCCGCAGCAGCACACTCGGATCGCTGCGGATCTGCTCGCTGAATTCCTTGGTGTTTCGAGTCGTGTCCTCCAGGTTGCTCGCGATGGCGTCGATATGCCGCGACACAGCTTCGAGCGATGCCTGAAGATCGGCGAGCGACTTCCCAATGTCACCGCTGTTGCTGTCGATCAATCCGTCGATCGTCGCGAGAATGTTGTCGACCTGGGCCTTTGAAGTCTGCAGGCCTCCGGTCACATCTGACATGTCCCGAGCTACGTTGCCGAGGTTGGTCAGGATGACCCCGATGTTCTCCGCGTTCTCGTCGCTGAGGATCTCTTTGACCCGGGCGTTCATCGTCTCGAGCATGGATTGAATCTGCTCGGCATTCTCTTCGCTGAGGACCAGGCCGACGGAGTTCGTGATCTCTTCGATTCTGGGCTTCATGAAGTCGAGCACTTCCGAAATCTTCGACATCGCGTCGCTCGCTGCGGCGAGCAGATCTCCCTGCTCCTTGCTTCGAATCACGCTTCCCGGTGCGAGGATCTCGTCCGAATCGCCGGCTTCGATGTTGACGACGAGCGCAGCCAGAAAGGACGGCGCGGTCGTCTCCGCCTCTGCGCTCACGGGGATCGGCCAATCCTTCTCGACTTCGATCTCGACGCGGTAATTTGGACCACCCGAATCCGCCTCCGGGGAGCGTTCGATGTTCTCGATCAAGCCGATCTGGTAGCCCTCGAACAGGATCTGGGTGCCGGGCTTCAGACCCATCACGTTGTCCCAGAGGATGAAGTACGAGTCCGTGGATACGGCTAGACCCGAAAGGGCCGCGAACCACAAAACGACCGCAGCCAGCATCGAGAGCACGAAAGCTCCCACCGCAACGTAGTTTCGATTGGCGTCTTTCATCGATTCGAAATCCTAACTCTGGCCCATGAGTCGCCTCAGATATTCATCTGGATCCAGTTCTTCCTCCTCGAATCGCCGATTGAGAAGATTCTGGATCCGCTCATTGTTGCTGTTTCGCACCTCGTCGACGGTCCCGACGATCAAGATCTCACCCTTGTCTAGCACGGTGATCCGATCTGCGATCTTGAAGGCACTGTCGAGTTCGTGGGTTACGACGACGATCGTCATTTGCATGGCGTCCCGCAATTCCAGGATCAATTCGTCGAGCGCAGAAGAGACTACCGGATCGAGTCCCGCCGAGGGTTCATCGAAGAATAGCAGCGACGGATCCATCACGATGGCTCGCGCGATGGCTGCTCGTTTGATCATGCCGCCCGAGAGTTGCGCGGGCATCAGATCTTCGAACGGGGCGAGGTCGACGACCTGGAGTTTCATCCGCGCCATGATCTCCATCGTCATCCGGTCGAGGTCGGTGTGCTCGTGAAGGGGCAGGATGATGTTTTCGATCACGGTCAACGAGCTGAAGAGCGCTCCACCCTGAAACGAAACGCCGATCTTCCGGCACAGCTTGTAGAACTCCATCTGGCTGAGTTTGCTCAGCTCGTTTCCGAGCAGCCTGATCGAGCCCGAGGTGGCGTTTTCCAACGCCACCATGTGTCGGAGCAAGGTGCTCTTGCCGGATCCGCTGCCGCCCATGATCACCATGATCTCGCCCTGTTGGATCGTCAGGCTCACATCATTGAGGATCTTGCGCTCGCCGTAATGGGTGACGAGGTTGTTCACCTCGATCACGGGCTGCTGCGGGGTCTGGGCTTGTGTCATCTCAACTCGTCGTCATGAATACGAAGACCATGTCCGTCAACACGATTGCCGTGATTCCGTGAACGACAGCCGATGTCGTCACGCGGCCGACACCTTCCGCGCCGCCCTTGACGGAAATTCCATCGACGACGGCGACGATCGTGATCAACACGGCAAAGATCAGGCTCTTGGTCAGGCCGTGGGCGAGGTCTTCGGCGTCGATCGACGCGTTGATCTGTGAGAAGTACGCCCCCATGGTCGTGCCGATCTGCGGCGCCACGTAAAACGCTGACCCAACCAACGAGATGCCGATCGACCACAAGGTCAAACACGGAAGTACGATCATCATTCCGATCAGGGCCGGCACCACGAGGTAGCGGACCGGGTTGATGCCCATGACCTTGAGCGCGTCGATTTCCTGACTGATCACCATCGTGCTGATGCGCGCAGCGAGTGCGGAGCCGGATCGGCCCGCGACGAGAATCCCCGTGATCAGGGGTCCGAACTCGCGAGTGACCGAGAGCGCGACCATGAAAACTACCTGGTGTTGAGCGCCGAATTTTTCGAGGGAGTTGATGCCCTGCATCGAGAGCGTGATGCCGATCGCCACGGAGAGCATCGACACGATCGGGATCGCCAGGACTCCGATCACCATCATCTGGGCGAAGAGAGGCTCGGCGCGAACCCGCTGGCCCTTGCTGCGACCCATGATGAGCCAGTAGAGGGATTGGAAGAAGAGATGGGCGCCGAAGCCGAACGCGCCTGCGAACTGGGCCGCACCCCGTCCCACCGATTCGAGGACCTGCGTCGGCGAGCTCTTTTGATCAGGCGCCGCCACTGATTCCTTCGGAAAGGCTTTCGTGAATCGTAAAGACCTTGTCGAGCCGCGCGAGTTCGAGTACCCGCATCGCGGCCGCGTTCACCGCAACCAGTGCGAAGCGCGTGCCCTTTTTCTTGGAGGCCTGGAAGGCTTCGACGAGGCTCGCGACACCGGAGCTGTCGATATAGCTGACCGCCGAGAGATCGACGAAGACGTCTTGCCCCTCTTCCACACACCCCAGGAGAACTTCACGCGCCTTGGGGGAGTGCTCGAGATCTACGTCGCCTTTGAAACTTACGACGACGTTTCCCTGCTCTTCTCTCACTGTGTGTTCCATGAGTTCCTCTCGAGGTGGGGCCCTCAGTCGATTCGTCGCACCATTCTTAACAGATTCCCGCGTCCCGAGGGGGGATTCAGGAACTCCACTTCGTCCATGACTCGGCGGATAAAGTGGGTACCGAGCCCACCGGGCCGAATGTCGTCGAGGTCGCGTGGCTTGACCTGGCTCGGGTCGATCGCGGGCGCGTGATCGACCAGTGAGAAGACCAAGACGTCGCCCCGGTGTTCGATCTCGAATTCGATGACGTCATCCGACTCTCCGCCATAGGCGTGGCGAATGATGTTCTGGCAGGCTTCATCGGTCGCGAGCACGATGTCCCCAGAGGATTTGGCGCTGCACCCGCAGCCCTTCACAGCCTCCCGCACGGCTTCGCGGACCCCTTTGAGTTCCGCAGCCCGCGCCGCAAAACGCAGCTGTAACACCCGTTTGGAGCGGGATTCGGACATCAGCGAGACCGCGCCTCGTCTGAGACTGCGAGCAGCGTGAGATCGTCTTTGAGCGCGAGCTGGCTGACGCTGTCCACGATGGCCTCCACGCGGCCCGCGAGTGGCAGATCGGCGAATTTCGGCAGCAGCGCTTCGAATCCGGCGCTCCCGAGTTGATCGCCCGATTTCGTTTCGGCCTCCGTGAGACCGTCCGAGAAGATGTAGAGCGAGCCGCCGTTCAAATCCAGTTCCACCTCCGGGATTTCGACACCCGGTACGATACCGAGTGGCGGCGCTCCGGCTTCGAAGACCGAAAAGCGACCTTCCGTGTGACAGACGGGCGGTTCGTGGCCCGCGTTGGCGAGGCGAATCGCGCCGGTTGTCGGATCGTAGACGCCCGCCGCCATCGTGACGAACATGCCGCGCGTGGCCGTTTCGCAGATCTCATCGTTGAGTAGGCGAAGCAATTCGGCCGGGCTCGGGATCGTCTTGACCATGCATCGGTAGAGGCTGGCGGTCTTGGCCATCAGCATTGCAGCGTTGATGCCCTTGCCCGAAACGTCGCCCAGGCAAAAACCGATACGCCCGTCCGCAATGGGAATGAAATCGAAGAAGTCTCCGGAAACCGTTCGGGCGGGGACGTTCAGCCCCTGAACGGGGAATGGATCGGGTCGCGCCGTGGGAAGCAGATTGCGCTGGATCTCCGCCGCCAGCTCGAGTTCGCGGCGGGCTCTTTCGGCCTCGACGAGCGACGCCGCCATGCGGTTGTTCGCAATCGCGAGTGCGGCCGACGATGCCAGAACCTGCAGCGGATGGACGTCTTTTTGATGGAAGTGGCCGTCTCCACCGCGCTGGTTGATGAGTTCGATCGCGCCGATCCGTTGGTCTGAAAAACTCATCGGAGCGCATAACAGTGAGCGGGTGACCATCCCGCTCTCGTCGTCGGCCTTGGTCGAAAACGCCGGATCCTTGCTGACATCGAACACACACTGGCAGGTGTTCTCCGCGATGCTCCGACCGATGATTCCCTTCGTCATCGGTAGACGAAGACCCGTGATGGGATTGGGGCCGACGGACGCCCGGCAGTGCAGTTCTTCGCGCTCGAGATCGAGCAGCCAAAGAGAGCCCGCCTCCGCGTCTAGGTGTTTGGCGACGGAGGTCAGTGCTTGCTCGAGGGTCGCCTCGAGATCCTGCGATTCCGCGAAGCCGCGGGTCATCTCGGCGAGAAGCGCGAATGCGCTTTCGATTTCACCCGCTGCGATGGTCGG
>JAFDAW010000016.1 GCA_019313605.1 Deltaproteobacteria bacterium | reverse complement strand
CGAATCCTGCGGATTCGCTTGCAGCGTCACGCGTCCCGCTGGGACGCGCTCCTTGCGGGCGAATCCTGCGGATTCGCTTGCAGCGTCACGCGTCCCGCTGGGACGCGCTCCTTGGTCAGTACGATGCCGGGCGGACCATGGGGTTTGCTGCCGGATTGGACCGTTTTCGATCGAATTCGGCGGCCAATGTGTTCGCCAATGGATGGGAGGTGTCTCGCAGGCGACGAGCGACGGCCTGTGCATCGCCTCGACGGCCCGCCCGGACCACGAGTGGTGCGACCCGCGAGCGCCGCTCGTGCTCTGCGACTTCGTCCAGTTGTCTGAGGAAGCCCCTGGGATCGCGCTTGGCGCGGTCGAGTTGCCCATCGAGATCCAGCTGCTGCGAATCGGGATCTACGCGCCCGTAGAAGCCGACGACCATGTGCCGGGGATCCGGTCGATAGAATCGATTGGCGGCTGTTCTCTCGATCGCCGCGAGACGCGGTTCGACGGCTTTGGTCTTGGCGATCGTGATGGGCTCGTTCTCCCACATGTCGATCGCGTCTTGATCTGCGACGACCACCTCGGTTGGCACGACAGCGACGGCTTCGGGAGGTTCGACCCAACTGGTTTCGATGCTCGTGAAAATTGCGAATCCGGCCAGTCCGGCCGCCAATGCGGCCGCGACCTGCGGGGCGAACAAGTGTCGAATCACAGCCGGAGTTCGCCGCATTCGCCCTTCTCCGGCGTCGATTCGCTGCATGACCTCGCCTGCCAATTCGGCGGGTGGTTGAGGGGCTGGCAGTGATCGGAGTAGCGCCACGGTAGACCTGAGCTCGCTGAGTTCTTCTGCACAGCTCGCGCAGCGACCCAGGTGTTCGTCGACCCGGGCGCGAAATTGGAGTTCGAGATCTCCTTCCAGGTGATCGCCGAGGTGGGAGCGGACCCTCGTGCAGTTCACGGTCATTCTCCTTTGTTTTCGTTCGACACGAGATCCCTCAGGCCTTCGCGAAGCGCCCTTCGAGCGCGGTGAATTCGCGACTTGACGGTGCCTTCGGGGATTTCGAGTGCGGTAGCGATCTCTCGGTAGGACAGCCCTTCGATGTCGTAGAGGACCGTCGCGATCCGGAGATCGTTGGGAAGTTGGAGCAGCGCATCCTGGACCTGAGCCTGTACCTGCGTGCCGAACGCAGCGGACTCGGGGTTGCGCGGGGTGGTCGGCAGATTATCACCCGCCGCCTGGCGCACCTGAAGTTTGCGGAGTCGGGCATTCTTGCGCCCGAGGGTGCGCCGTCGATTCAGCGCCGCGTTGGCGGCGACGCGATAGACAAAGGTGGAAAAGCGCGCGTCGTGTCGGAAGCGGTGGCCGTGGCGGTGCAGGCTGATGAAAGTCTCCTGAGCGACATCTTCGGCATCTTCGCGGTTGCCGAGCATCCGCATCAGGAGGCCGAAAACTCGTCCTTCGTGGCGCCGGATCAAGCTCTCGAACGCGCTCTCGTCGCCTGCTTTCCATCGGGTGACCAGATCGCCGTCGGGATCGACGTCCAGATATTCCCCGCTTTTCAGCGCAGTTCGGGGCCTTGTTGCAGTCGTGTCGATCGTTCCACAGCCGGCGGCAGTCATCTGCGGACTCTGACACCGATCCGCCGAGCCCGGTTCTGCAGAATTCTGATCTTTATCGCCCAATGACCCTCAGCCCCCGGAGGGGTCCGAGGGCGCCGCTGTTTCACCCGGGCGCGTCCAGACACCGGTTTTGCCACCGCTCTTGCTGACGAGCTCGATTCCGCCGATCGAGATCGCGCGATCGATCGCCTTGCACATGTCGTAGACGGTGAGGCTCGCGGCCGAGACGGCCACCAGCGCTTCCATTTCTACCCCGGTTCGCGCGTGGGCATCCACGCGGGCTTCGATTCGCACGCGGGGCCCAGAGGGGTCCGGAGTCAGTTCGATCTCGACTCCGTCGAGCGGAAGAGAGTGGCAAAGCGGGATCCACTCGTCGGTTCGCTTCGCGGCCTGGATACCCGCCAGTCGGGCGGTGAGCAGCACATCGCCCTTCGGGATCCGCCCCTCTGCGATACAGGCGAGTGTCTCCGCGGCCATTCGCACTTCTCCGCGCGCAACACAGATACGGTGCGTCACCGGTTTGTCGCCGACACCCACCATCTGGGCGCGGCCGCTCTCATCGACGTGTGAAAGTTTTGCTGACATCGAATCCCCAGGCTTTCCAGAATCTACTCGAGTTTGCGGATCCAGCCGACGAGATCGCCGAGAACTGCCGCTCGCTCCGGTTCGTTGAAAATTTCATGCCGCAACCCAGGGTACGTGCGGAGTCCCCGCTGAGTCACATTCAGCTGTTCGAAGAAATCCCGACTCCCCGCAACCGGACAGATGTGATCGTCTTCCCCGTGTTGAAGGAGCATGGGAACCGTCACCTCTGCAGCCGAAGCCGCAGTGCGCTTCATTGCAGAGAGCATCTCCGACGCCAGGGAGGTGGTGATCTTCCGTTGCACGAGTGGGTCCTCGAGATAAGCGCGGATGACTTCCGGATCGCGCGAAAGGGTGTCCGGGTCGAGTTTACTCTCGAGTGAGAGGCGCGGCGCGAGCCACTTCAACACGTGGGCGGCGATTGCGCGCCCACGCGAGAGATCTTCCGACATCGCGAGGGCTGCGCCCGAAGTGGCCACGCCCGCGACGTTCGGGTTTCGCTGGCTCGCGTACGCGGCGACCACCAACCCTCCCATGCTGTGGCCGACGACGACGACCGGTAGCGGCGGCCGCTCGGCGCGCACCGCGGCGACGAAACCCTCCAGGTCGTCCAGCAGGTGATCGAAGCGGCGCACGTAACAGCGAGTGCCGCCGGACCGCCCGTGACCCTGATGGTCGTAAGCGTGGACCTCGAATCCTGCGCGGGCCAGATCCGACGCGGTTTGTTCGTAGCGCCCACTGTGCTCACCGTAGCCGTGAACGAGAATGATGATTTTCGTCGAAGTCTTCGGCAGCCAGGATCGCCGAAACAAGAGATGTCCCGTCGATCCTGTGAGATGTGATTCCGTGCGGCGGATTTCGGTGTGCTTCGATTCAGAAGCCTGGGTGTAGCCGCTGGTTGGGTCCGCCAGGGAGTTCAAGACTCGGATGCGCCGCGGACGGCCGCACGCGCTTTCTTGACCCTGTCGAGATAAACGACGCTGCGGATGTCGAATCCCCAGAAGTACGCCGAAATTCCGTCTTCTTCACCGAGGCGTCGGATGTTGTCGGCGAGGATCCAGCAGCCGGCTTCGATATTGGCGTCGATCGTCGCGAGGTTTCCGCCGAGCTTCAGCGGTTCTGCCATATGCGGCATGACCTGCATCAATCCGACGGCTCCGAGTGGGCTGCGCACCCAGGGGCGGGCTCCGCTCTCGACCCAGAGCACCTGCGTGACCAGAACGGGATCGAGTTCGTACTTGGCGCTGTAGCGAATCACTGCGGCTGCGATTTGCCGGATCTGGTTTGGCGACAGCGGTGCGTTCACCCGTTCGAGAAATCGAATCAGCTGGGTTTCGTCGAAGTCGGTCGGGGCGGGTGCCGCCACCGGACCCGCGGCTACGACCGGCAGCTCGGCCCGCTCATCGCGCGCACCCGAAACCAGCACGGCGGCGAGCACGATCAGCGCTGCGACTCTGGTGCGACCCATCCGTTCCCCGGTTTCGCGGTAGCTGGTTGCGTTGGACTCGGACCCTGTTTCGATCGCGCCGTCGAACGGTCTGAGATCGCCTTGGGTCGGATTCGGTGCTCGTCTCAGCGGAGTCGATTCCCGCGGGGACGCGTCTGCCCCCTCTCGTCCGAATGCGGGCCAGAGCATAGGGAAGCTGGGGCGCAGCTTCCACGCAGCCTCCGATCAGCGCCCTCTCGTGCGCGCTGCTGCGTCGAGAGCTTGGATACCGGACTCTCTCCCCAAAGCTTTCGTTGACCTCTTGATTTCTAGGGTGATAACATGATTCACCTTAAAGAGTAGGGATGGGCATTAGCAGTCTTGGACGCGCGTGCGTGCCTACTCGGTGGTCGCCCAACCGAAATTGACCGCTCCACGCGAATTATTGGCAGCTGCAGTGGTGTCTGGAGTCGAATGAATCCGCAGAGTCCGCTCCCCCAACTCTCCGTTCGCCGTGAGGCGGACGACACACAAACAGTCGATCGCATTCCGGCCCGAACGCTGGTGGAGGCGCTCGCGAAGATCTACGAGTTCGTGCTAGTCACCGATTCCAGCGGCAGCGTGCTGTGGCGAAGTGACGGCCTGGTCGAACTCTGTGGCGGCGAGCGATTTCGTGTGGGTTGCGAAGTCAAGACGTTGCTCCCCTTCCTCCCGGGATTCACGAGGCCCGAACAGGCTTTTGAATTGCGCTCGCGATTGCGTCGGGATGGCTTTCTGACGAACGCGGTGATCGAGTTTTCCAACGAAGACGGCGAGTCGATTCCGGTCGAAGTCAACGTCGTACCGGTCTCGGACCCGTCCGAGGAGCGCCCGTTCTACGTCGTCATCGCGCGCCCCGTAGAATTCGAAAAGCCGGTGGTCGAACTCGCCCATCCATCGAGGCGTGAAAGCCTGGAGTCGATTCTCGATGACGCGCCGGACGCGATGTTGGTTGTCGATGAGCGGGGATTCGTCGTCTATGCAAACGCCGCGGTCGAGAGGCTGCTTGGCCACAGCGGGAGCCAGATCGTCGATCGGCCGGTTGCAGCACTCTTGAACGATGCCGCGGACCTCGAGCGTCTGGTTTCCTCGATCGGTGTGGAGCGCGAGGTCGAGGAATGGGAGCTGACGCTCACACGCCGCGACGGTCGTGCGGCGCGAATTGCAGCATCGGCCCGGACTCGGCGACTGGATGATGGAACCTTCGCGGGCACGGTGCTCTGCATGCGCGATGTCACCGAGCGACATTGCGCTGCGGTTGAACTCTCCAGAAAGAACGCCGAGCTCGAACACTGCGTGCACGCGCTCGCGCACGATCTCCGATCTCCCCTGGTGGCCCTGCTGGGATTTTCTCGGCTACTGCGCCAGGACTACGGGGTTCTGCTCGACGACACGGGCACGCATTTCGTCGATCGGATCGAGCAGGCCGGCCGAACGATGGAAGATTTGATTCACGATCTGTTGGAGCTTTCGCGAATCGGCCAGCCCGGTGAGCGGAAGGCGCTGGTCAATCCGGCGAGCGTACTCCATCAGTTGCAGGCGGAACTCAAGCCGCGGCTCGACGCCGCGGGCATCGAGCTGGAGCTTCCGCATGATCCCCCGCTCGTTTTCTGCGATCGCATCCGGCTCTACCAGGTCTTCTCGAATCTGATCGGAAACGCGATCGATCACATGGGGGCCTGCCAACAGCCGCGCATTGCAGTTTCGATCGTCGAGCATGGAGAGGAGTGTCACGTCTCCGTCAGCGACTCCGGCCGCGGAATCGACTCCAAGCATCACGAGCAGGTATTCGAGGCATTCCAGAGCCTCGGGCCATCGAGTGATGGCCGAACAGGCAGCGGGATCGGCCTCGCCATCGTCAAAAAGATCGCCGAAACCCATGGTGGTCGAGTCTGGCTCGACAGCCGCAGCGGATACGGCACCACCTTCCACGTCACCTTCCTCCGCCACAAATAGCCCCACAAAGCCCAGATCGAAGAGTCATCGCAATCAAGGCATCGCAAATACCACCGCGCAACGCGTCCGGGGGCGACGGGTGGGAGCACTCGGCGAAATCAGCGCAGCCCGCCTCCGATCCCCGCATCCCACACCCTTCACTAATCAAAAATCCCCCCCGCCAAATGACCAACCCCCTTGGCGGGCGAGCCATTCGCCGAGTGCTCCCACCCGGCGCCCCCGGACACACCACCCGCCTTGCATTCGGCGCCACACTCCACAGCAAGAGTCGCATTGTTAAGCCGGTCACCCTCTTGTGGAGAGGGAGTTGACCTCCTCCTCCTCCTTGCTCGGGTTTCGTACATCGCGTAGCCTGAGCCGTCCTATGTATCCCGAACTCTTCTCCATTTTTGGCTACACGATCAGCACCTTCGGATTGATGCTCGCAGTCGCATTCCTGGTCGGGTCCTGGATTACCGGCGTGCGAATGGAGGAGGAAGGCCTCGATCGCGAGCACGCCAGCACACTCCTCATCTACGTCATCGTCGGCGGGATTCTCGGCTCCAAGCTCTATTTTGCGGTGGACGTTTCCATCCGCGACGGCCGACCGTTTTCTGAGTTGTTCTTTGCCCGCGATGGAATCACGTGGTACGGCGGATTGATCCTCGCGACGATCACCGGTGCGATCGGTTGCCGGATTCACGGGATTTCCGTGAAGGTCTTTGCGAATTGCGCGGCAGTGGCGGTCGCAATCGGACAGGCAATCGGCAGGATCGGCTGTTTTCTGGTGGGTGACGATTACGGTCGGGTCACAGACGTGCCGTGGGGCATTCGGTTTCCCGATGGCGCACCACCCACGGACCTTCCCGTCCACCCGACACAGCTCTACGAGGTCGCTTGGTTGCTTCCGGTGGCCGCCTTTCTCTGGTGGCGTAGAAAGAGCAGCCCGTTTCTTTTCGGTGAGTATCTGGCGCTCAATGGCCTGGGTCGGATCGTGATCGAGAACTGGCGGGTCAATCCCGTCGTGGCTCTGGGGATGACGGAGCCGCAGTGGATCGGGGTGGGCCTGATCGTGCTCGGTCTCGGCGGCTGGTGCTATTTCTTGGCTCGAGAGCGAACGGCCGCTGGCTGATCGGGCTTCTCGTCAATTCGGCGGGTGAAGCTTTTCGAGCAGAGTCGCCGCTGATTCGAGGGTGCGGTCGCGGTCGTCGCCTTCCACCAATCGAGTGAGACTCGATATCGCGGAATGGGCGAGGTCCTTGAGGGAATCATCGCCGGAGCTTCCCAACTCCACCCATTCGTTCAAACCCACCAGACTTTCCGGGTAATCCCCAGCGAGGTATGCGGACATCCCCCGCGCGAAGGCGGAAAACTGCGAAACCTGATCTCGATCGCCACCGCGCTCCAGGGCTTTGTCGAGTACGCGGTGAGCCGCTTGGTAATGGCCACTGGCGAGGTAGGACTTCCCGGCAACCACGTAGCCAGACACCGCATCGCCGTGAATGGCCGCCAGCAGTTCTTCCAAACTGGGAGGGCCCAGCTTTTCGAGGGTCTCAGCTCGCTCGATGAGAAAGCGCGTGACGACACCCTCGGCGGGCTGCTCGGATAGAAGCACCCGAAGTTGGCCCCATGACTGAGCCATCAGGGAATGGGTTTCGGCGAGGCCTTTATCCAGGCGAGAGGAGACCTCCGACAAAATTCGCTCGAATTCGTGAAACAGTCCGTTGGCCTCGGCACCGGCTTCGGCGCGCAAGGATCTCACGCGCGGGCCGTAGACCTCGCGCTGGTAGAAATCTTCGCGAAATTTCATGGCTTCGTGAAAGAGCGATCCGACGGCGAGGTCGAAGAGCGCTTCTCGAGGCCGCGCGACCTTCGAACCGCCCGCCTCGGGCCGAAACAGCGAGTGACACTTTTCCTTCAAGCGGAAGAGGACACTGAAATCGCTGTCTCCGACGAACTCCTGAAGATCGGAAAAGGTGAGCTCGTCCCGCTTGTATTTCTCGGCGAGTTGACCCAATAGCTCATGGGCCGTGAGAAATTCTCGCAGGATGTCGACCAGGCTGGCCGGGGCGCTCGTCATCCCGAGATTATACGTGTCCCGGATCTTCGCGTCGCTCCTCGGTCCCCCTTGCCGCACAGGCTCTGATTGGATTGTTTCTGGCGCCCAGTACCGGGGTTCGCCTATTTTTGGCTTCCCGGCAGGCTCATCGCCTGCGGGTCCGATTCACCCGGCGTTCAGGTTGCAGCGCACCAACGAACTTTGGAGGTTCAGATGGATCCTGTCGAACGCGAGAGCATGGAGGTCGACGTCCTCTACATCGGCGCTGGACCGGCTTCGCTGGCCTCGGCGTTGCACCTGATGAAGCAGGTCGAAGCGTTCAACCAGCGCGCTGAGGCCGAAGGCAAGGCGCCCATCGAGCCACCTTCGGTGCTGATTCTCGAGAAGGGGGCGGCCGTTGGCGATCACATGCTTTCGGGTGCCGTGATGAATCCGCAGGGAATTCGGGAACTCGTGCCGGATTTCGAGGAGAAAGGTTTTCCAACCGAGTACGTCTGCGACTACGCGGGCTTCTGGATCTTCCACCCGAAGGGGAAGATCAGCACCCCTGGCCCACTCATCCCGCCTAATTTCCGCAAGAAGGGTTATCACGTCACATCGCTGAACAGCATCGCGAAGTGGATGGCGGAGCGCTGCGAAGAAGCGGGTGTGGACATCTACCCCGGATTCGCTGGAGACAAGGTCCTCACCGATGGCAACCGGGTGATCGGCGTTCGTACCGGCGACATGGGTGTCGACAAGGACGGAAAACCCAAGGGTACGTTCCAGCCCGGGATGGACATCTTCGCCAAGGTCACGGTACTCGGAGAGGGAGTTCGAGGCTCTCTTTCGAAGCAGCTGATTGCGGACTTCGAACTCGACGGCATGAATCCGCAGACCTTCGAGACGGGTGTCAAGGAATTGTGGCGGATCGATCCGAAGAAGCACCGGCCGGGTCGCGTCGTTCACGGATTGGGAATCCCGCAGCTCTTCGACGGCTTTCACGGGATGTGGCTCTACGACATGCAGGACAACCTCGTGTCGTTTGGATTCGTCACGATGTTGGACTCGGAGAATCCGAATTGCGATCCCCACCTGGCGGCGCAGAAATTCAAGACCAATCCCTACATGAAGTGGCTGCTCGAGGGTGGGGAGCTGGTGAAATACGGTGCGAAGTGCATCCCGACGGGCGGGCTCTATTCAATGCCCAGGCTCTATGTGAACGGCGCTCTACTGATCGGAGATGCAGCAAGCTTCTGCAACGCTGAAAAACTTTCGGGAATCCATCTGGCAATCAAATCGGGAATGATGGCGGCAGATACGATCGTCGATGCATTGGCGCAGGACGATTTCTCCGTGACGACACTCGGTGGTTATACCGAGCGTTACCGGGAGAGCTGGGCGTTCAAGGAGCATTGGGCGACCCGCCACTTCCACCAGTCGACCGATCGCGGGCTTCCGTTCTTCCTGCTGAACGAACCCTTCCGGCAGCTGACGGGGGGACGTGGTCTGATCGACAACATGGAGTCCGGCGCGGGTCACCTGCACATGAAGCGGTTGGACGATCTCCCTAAATCGAAGCGCGAAAAAGAGGAATTCGAATTCGACAATGTGCTTACCTTCAGCAAGGAGCACCTCGTGCAATACAGCGGAACCCAGCACGAAGCCGACCAACCCTCCCATCTGGTGGTGGCAGACACCGATCTGTGCAGTACGACCTGCGCGGAAGAATTCGGCAATCCGTGCGAGAATTTCTGCCCCGCCGCGGTCTACGAAATGGTTCCCGATGTCGAACAGCCCAGTACCAAGAAACTCTTCATCCACCACGAGAACTGCGTCCACTGCAAGACCTGCGACGTCGCCGACCCCTACCAGATCATCACCTGGACTCCACCCGAGGGAGGAGAAGGACCCGACTACGAACAGATGTAACCTGCCCGCGCAGACCTGCCGGGGTTATTCGCTGAGTGCCACCGGCTGCCCGGACAGTTCCGTGATCTTATGAGAGAGTTTCACTAGCCGGGGCCCAGTTGACCGGGTTGTTTTGATATCGCGGGCATTCTGCCTGGTGTGGTTCCGGGGGGCGGGGAGGTCTCTTCGCGAATGGCTCGCCCGCCAAGGGGACGGGCCTTGTGCCGATGTCATCTCACGAAGTGAACGTTTCTGGATGCCAGTATCCGAGGCGGGCTGCGCTGATTTCGCTGCGAGACCTCCCCGCCCCCCGGAACCACACCGCGCACGGTCTCTCGTTTGCACCGCGGGAAGTACACGGACATTTCAACCGCCCCAATATCCGAAGCCGCATCGCGAGTTTGGGGGTGGTGGAGGTCGCGCAGCGAAATCAGCGCAGCCCGCCTCGGATCCCCGCATTCCACGCACTTCACTGATTGAGAAATCGCGTGGCTAAAGGACCGTCCCCTTGGCGGGCGAGCCATTCGCGGAGGGACCTCCGCCACCCCCAAACTCAGGCACCCAAGCCGCAATTCGATCGCGCGGGATTACGAGCGAGATTCGCCTAGCAGTCCGGTATGGTGGAGAGGGCTTCCTGCAGGTGCGTCAGGATGGTTTCGTTGGTGGCGATCAGCAGGGCTGGGGCGGGGGTTCGGATTTTGGGGGTGAAGGGGGCGGTTGCGCCCATTACGAGGGCTCCTGCTTCCGCCGAGATCAATGCGCCGATTCGGCCGCGGATGCTCACGCCCTCTGGATTTTCGCGCACCAGTCGGAGGCCCGCGCAGACACCCGGGATCAACGGGGCGACCGAGATCGCACCGCCGGATGCGGCGGCGACTTCGTAGCCGTGTTCCTGCAGCCTCTCGACCGCGCTGCTCGGGAGATTGTGAGACACCAGAATCCGATTTCCGGTGGCCTCGCCAAGTGCAATTGCTTTGGCGGCTGCATCCTCTTGGCAAATCCGGGCGCCGCGGCCTCTCACGGCATCGAAACAGAGTTGTTCGCGCGGTAGGGCCACCAGGCTCGCCTCGTATCGATCGCGAATCGCCAAACCGATCATCACCGCGTATGGGCCCTTTCCTTCGAGATAGAAACGCAAGGTGCCGTCGATCGGGTCGATCACGACCAACGCGTCGCCAGAATCCGAAAAACGCGAAACGGACGGAGTGTCCTCTTCCGCTTCCAGCTTCACCTGTGGGAAGTGCTCCAGCAGGGGGGCCAGCAGCGCCTCCTGGGATTCCGTGTCAGCGGCCGTGAGGGCGGCTTTCACCTCGGTTGCCTCACCGAGCTTGGGGCGATTGGAAACGCGCCCCTCCAGGGAGCGGGCGATCGATGCGGCCTGCTGCAGCGCCGGGGCCAATGCCCTTACAAAATCGCTTGGAAACGACGTATCCTGCATTGCGGTGTTGGGTAGCAGGTCTGTGAGCGTCGTCACGGGGTATTGCTCGCTGCTTCAGCGAGGTCAGGATTCAGCCGATAACCGGTGCGAGGGAGCCAATCTCCCAAGGAGCTTCAATATGAACCGGTTATCGCCCTCGAAACTCATCTCCATCTGCACGCTCGCTGCGGCCTTGCTGTTAATGGCAGCCCCGGTCCTTGCGGATGACGTTGCGTCCATTCCCGACTCTGCTGACGAGAGGGCTCGAACCTCGTTTTCGGAGTTCGCGCGAACCTGGATGGCCAAGATGGAAGAAAACGAGGTCCAGAACCGCGAGAACCCGATCATGCAGCCCGGTCCGAGCGACAATATCATCACCTATCGCGGTTTCGAAGAGGGCTTCACGGTGGAGTTGCGGCCCACGGGACATCCTGCGGCGCCGTTCGTGGGGATTCTTCGCTACAACGAGCAGGTCTACAGCTGTGATGGGGTAGACGCCTCGAAGTGCACGGTCGCCTCCTCGCTTCCGGTGACGGAGATCTTCCGCTACCAGGGCGGCCGCTGGATCTACTGAGCCAGATCGATCTCACCGCCAGACCGCCATCGGGGTCGCCTGTGGTTTTTCGACCCGGTGGCGGAGTTTGCCGTGCGCTGAAACCAGAAGCGCGGAGCGCACCCGGTCGATAGACCGGGGCGGCTCCGCGCTCCCCGGCGCCTCTTACCCCCCCAAGTTCGAGACGCCGTTAACCCCTTTTTTTCAACTACAGCCGCTGGTCTCCCCGCAATTGAAGCACTTGTAACAAGTGCCGCTGCGAATCATGATGGAGCCACAGCTGTGACAGCTCGGGGCATCCGCCTGATTGATGAATCCCTGTCTTTGGCTCTGGGCTCGATCGCCGGATCCGCCCGCGACGGCCGATCGAAGTGGCTGTGGTTCGGCGGGGCTTTCGCTCTGCCGATCCTCTTGCTCGTCTTCGATCGTATCGCTCTGCAGGTAGCGGTTGCCGAGGAAGCGGAACACGTAGTCCATCACGGACTTTGCGATCGGGATGGACGAATTGTTGGTAAAACCCGCGGGCTCGAAACGCGTGTGGCTGAACTTGTCCACCAGCGCGCGCAGCGGAACGCCGTACTGCAGCGAAATTGACGTCATCGTCGCGATCGTGTCCATCAGGCCGGAGACCGTGCTGCCTTCCTTGGCCATTCGCAGGAAGATCTCGCCGGGCTGACCGTCCTCGTAGAGACCGACGGTGAGGTACCCCTCGTGCCCCGCGATCACGAACTTATGGGTGATCGCGGTGCGCTCGTCTTCGAGCTTCTTTCGAATCGGGCGGACTTCCGCGAGTTTTCCGTCAATCCCCTTTTCCTCGCCGGTGTTCAGCGGTTGGGTGCGCTTGCTCCCATCGCGGTAGACGGCCAGGGCCTTGAGGCCCAGTTCCCAACCCGCGACGTAAGCCTGCGCGACGTCATCGACGGTTGCGTCTGCGGGCAGGTTTACCGTCTTGCTGATTGCTCCCGAGAGGAAGGGCTGCACGGCGCTCATCATCCGGATGTGGCCCATCCATGCGATGCTGCGCTTGCCGTTTTGAGGCCGGAACGCGCAATCGAAGACCGGGAGGTCGGACTCTTTCAGTCCGGGTGCACCCTCGATCGTTTCCTGTTCGCTGATGTAGCCGGTGATCTCTTCGATCTCCGCCTCATCGTAGCCGAGCTTTTCGAGAGCCTTCGGCACGGTGTTGTTGACGATCTTGAGATAACCACCACCGACGAGCTTCTTGTATTTGACGAGTGCAATATCCGGCTCGACACCGGTCGTGTCGCAATCCATCATGAAGGCGATCGTGCCCGTCGGAGCGAGCACCGACACCTGCCCGTTTTTGAATCCGGACTTGCGGCCCGTTTCGTAGGCGGCGTGCCAACTCTCTCGAGCTGCGGCGAGCAGGGGCTCTGAAACCCCTTCGCTCGAAATCGCGAGAGCCGCTTCCTCGTGCATCTTGATGACTTCGAGGAAGGGCTTGCGGTTCATCCGATAGCGCGGGAATGGACCCATCGCGTCCGCGATGTCCGCGCTCGTGTGGTAGGCCTCGCCGCACATCAACGAGGTCAGCGCCGCTGCGAGGTTTCGCCCCTCGGCGCTGTCGTAGGGCAGCCCGTAGCTCATCAAGAGTGCGCCGAGATTCGCGTAGCCGAGGCCCAGCGGTCGGAAGAGATGGCTGTTGCGGGCAATCGCCGGCGTCGGGTAGTCGGCGTGATCGACCATGATCTCCTGGGCGAGGATCGTAAGCCTCGCCACGTGCCGGAAGCTGGCGATGTCGAACTCGGCGGCTTCGTCGAGGAAGGTCATCAGGTTGAGACTGGCGAGGTTGCAGGCCGTGTCATCGAGGAACATGTACTCCGAGCACGGATTGCTGGAGTTGATTCTCCCCGAAGCCTTGACGGGATTCCAGCGGTTGATCGTCGAGTCGTACTGAATGCCGGGATCGCCACACTGGTGTGCGGCCTCCGCCATTTCATTCAGCACGTCGCGGGCCTTGAACTCGTCGATCACCTCGCCGGTGGTGACGCTGTGGGTCTCCCAATTGCTGCCCGCCTGTGCGGAACGCATGAACGAGTCGGTGACCCGAACCGAGTGATTCGCATTCTGGTAGAACACCGAGTCGTAGGCGCCGCCGGGAACGTTGAAGCCGCCGTCGTAACCCGTATCGATGAGTGCGTGGGCCTTCTTCTCTTCTTCGGACTTGCTCCGGATGAATTCCATGATGTCCGGATGGTTCGCGTTCAAGATCACCATCTTCGCCGCGCGACGGGTCTTGCCGCCGGACTTCACCACGCCTGCGAAGGCGTCGAAGCCGCGCATGAACGAAACCGGGCCCGATGCCGTGCCGCCCCCGGCAAGCGTCTCTCTCGACGATCGAATCTTCGAAAGGTTCGATCCCGTGCCGGATCCGCCTTTGAAGAGCATGGCCTCTGTCTTCGCGAGATCCATGATGGATTCCATGGTGTCGTCGACGGAGTTGATGAAGCACGCGCTGGCCTGCTGCGTATTGTTCTTGACGCCCAGGTTGAACCAGACCGGGCTGTTGAACGACATGCGCTGGGTGAGCAGGATGTGCTTGAGCTCATCCGAAAAAGTCTGTGAGTCTTCCGGGGTGCGGAAGTAGCCCGAGGCATCGCCCCATTCGCGGATTCGACCCACTACGCGGTCGATCAGCTGCCGGACGCTGTTTTCGCGCTCGGGAGTTCCCATGTGTCCGCGGAAATATTTGGAGACGACTACGTTGGTGGCGAGCTGCGACCATGTCTTGGGTACTTCGACGTCGGTCTGCTCGAAAACGATTTCGCCGTTTTCGTTGGCGATCTTCGCGCTTCGAGTTTCCCATTCGACGAAGTCGTAGGGTTCTTCGCCGGCGGTGGTGAAATGTCGCGAGACCGTCATTCCCTTCGGAGTTCGGCGTTTTCTCTTCTTCTCCCCCACAGCATGGAGTTTCCCTTGCTCCCGGGTGCCGTCTGTCGTCTCGCTGCCTTTCACCATCCCCCCTTTTTGCCGACGCGATGACCAATCTACGCCGTGCGCCATATTGCTTGCGCGTCTACCGACAGCGCTCTTTGAATTCAATCACTTCTTTGGTGTGCCTGTCGCACTCTCTTCGCTTCCCCGATTACTCCCGGTTTCCATCCATTGCGACTGGCGATACTGCAAGACACGGATGACCGCAGTATCGCCAGTCGCAATGGATGGTCACTAGGTTGGAGCGAAGTGATCGCGAGGCCGCCTTCGAGGCGGGCCCAGCCATCCCGGAGATGAGAGAGGCTCCGGAACTTCCAGAGCCCCCGAGTCGGATTCGGGTCCTCCATCCCTCGTCAAACTCGCTTCTCTCCGACGACCGCCTGTATAATTTGAAACCCCCCAGGCCACCGAAAAGACTGTCTCATCCCCGTCGGTTCTGTGTACTCCCAGCGTGCTGGAGCGTCAATAGAATTTCCACAAAATCTGGTGCTTATCTAGGTCGTGAGCCACAACCTATTGAGCTTGAATGGCTTTTTATCCGCCCTTCGGCGGTCGATTTGGCGCGATGTGCAACTCTAGCCCCCATCGGGCCCGTAACCCCCTGAAATCATTGGTTTGATGTTCATTCAGCGAGTGTACTGCGGGGATTTTCAGGAATCGCTGTCCGGGAGGCCCGTGAAACGGATTCCTGTGCCGTCCGAAACCCGGTAGCGGATGTTCAAACCGATCAGCAGCGCGGTGATCGACTCCGCGATTCGGGCATTGGCAATGGGCCCCCCATCGATCCCGCGGAGGCCCGGCACGAGTTCGCAAAGCGCCATGATCCGCTTGCGGGGCTGAGGATCCCCCGAAACCAACACGTCGCATTCGACCGGCTGATCCAGGTCGTGGAGGCGATGCGCGGCGACGTTCTGAAACGCCGAGACCGCGTGTACGTCCTCTGGCAGCAGCGCGGCGACCATTTCTGCGCAGGAGCCCTGCCAGACTCCGATGATTTGGGTCGCCGGGCCTCCGGTGGCGGAAGCCAGCGGTACGCCCATCGACACCACGATCTGGCCCTCGATCAGGGCTTCTCGGATCGCTTTGACAGTACTGGCGGTGTTTTCGAATGGGACCGAGAGGATGATCACCTGTGCGCGGAGGCAGACCTCCGAATTCTCACCACCCGAGACCTTGGCCCCGGGAACCGCCGTGCGGATGCGCTCGGCCGCAGCGTTCGCGCGTTCGAAGTTCCTGGATCCGATCAGGACGGGGCGGCCAGCCCTCGCAAAGCGCAGCGCGAGCCCCAGCCCCTGTTCTCCAGTGCCGCCCAGAATTGCAATCGCGTCGTCGAAGCTCGAATCCGCCACGACCTGGAACGCTAGCCCGCGCGGGTCTCCGTGTCGCGCTGACCAGCGGGGGCGTCCAGCGCTAGAGTTCTGCCGCGATGGACGAAGCCTTGGCGATCAAGCCGACTCGGATCGAACAATCGGGGCCCAGCGAGCTCGGGATCAGCTGGTCCGACGGGCGGGAAAGCCGCTACGCGGTACGCGATCTACGGCTCGCGTGTGCGTGCGCCCATTGTGTGGACGAGTGGTCGGGCGAACCCCGGCTGGACGTCGCGTCCGTGCCGGAAGACGTTCACCCGCTGAAGATTCAACCGGTCGGTCACTATGCGATTCAGATCGACTGGAGCGACGGTCACTCGACAGGGATCTACTCTTTCCGCCAGCTGCGCGCGCTCGACGCAAAGGGGTGAAAAATCGGGCGCTCCCGCTGCGTGTAACCGCAGCTGACACGCGCCGACGTGATATGCTCCGCCGCCCATGAATTCCATCGATTTCGAAAAAGTAGCTGCGGTCGCCTGTGAGGCTGCGGATCTCGCGCGGGCGGAGGTCCTGCCTCGCTTCCGTTCGGTTGCCGTCGAGACCAAGGGCGATGGCACGCCGGTGACGGAAGCCGACCTCGCCGCCGAGCGGGTGATCCGGAAACGACTTCAGGAGGGGTTTCCGGAGTTTTCCATCCTGGGTGAGGAGTACGGCGCGGAAGGGCAAAGTGACGGACCCGAGTGGATCGTTGACCCGATCGACGGAACGCTCGGATTCTCACGTGGAATCCCGCTCTTCTCGACGCTGATCGCGCTCGCGGTGGACGGCGAACCCGTGATGGGGCTCATCGACCTTCCCGCTCTCAACGAGCGCTACGTCGGTTGGAAGGGAGGCGGCTGCCGTCGCAACGGCGTGCCGACCCGGGTGTCCGAAGAGACGGACCTCCGGCGTGCAATCATTTCGCACGGCGATCCGTTTTGTTTCGCTGAGCGGGGCGAGATGCCCGCGCTCGAGCGGATGGTGCGCGAGATCCCGTACCTGCGCGGTTATACGGACGCGTTCGGTTACGCGCAGGTTATCGGCGGTGGCGTCGCTGCCATGGTGGATTTGGGTCTGCGCATTTGGGATACCGCGCCCGCCCAGATTCTGGTGCCCGAGGCCGGCGGCCGCTGTGTCACGCTGTCCGAACACGAGGGCAAGATCGGATTGGTGGTCGGAAGCCCGCCGCTCGTCGATTACCTGACGTCCTTTCTATCCGGCACCTGAAGCCGCGGAGCGTCAGCGAAAGCAAGCTGAGCGCAAGCGAAGGCGAAGCCGCGGAGCGTCAGCGAAAGCAAGCTGAGCGCAAGCGAAGCCGCGGAGCGTCAGCGAAAGCAAGCTGAGCGCAAGCGAAGCCGCGAAGCCGCTATCGGGCGGGCACCACCACGAGCGTGGCCGTTCGATGGGGCGGGTGCAGGTGACATCCGATCGTGTAGATCTCGGAGCCTTCTAGGACGGGAAGCTCGACCCGGGTCTCTTCTCCAGGCATCAGCACGATTTCGATCGACAGGCCCCGGATCGTGAAGCCGTGGGGCTTGTCGGCGGTGTTGAAGATGGAAAGGGCCTGGGGCTTGCCCGCGCTGACGACGATCGTCGAAGGGATGAAGATGTTCTTGCCGCCCACCACAGCGCTGATCACCTGAATCTCGCTGACATCGCTTTGATATCCGGCGAGGGCGCCGGCGGCGTCCGAATGGCTGTGAAGCCCGCAGCCGCTGGTCGAAGCGAGCACGAGCGTTGCGATCGCGATGCACCTGGCGAGAGCCGGGATCCGAGCGGTCATTGTCCCTCCGCTGAAAATGCGACGCAGCGATTCGGCCGTCACGCTATCTTACCCCGCTCTCGATTTCCATGAACCGACGAAAGGACTGCCCCAATGCCCCCCAATCCGACCCTCTCCGACGCCCGCACGCTTCTCGAAGCGGCAGAAAAACTTCTCGATCAGACCGTAGAACGCGCGAGCGTGGTCACGGAGGGCGGGAAGCGAATTGACGACCACCAGGTGCTGGCCGAGCGCGTCGCCTACGCGGTGACCGAGGGGCGGGCTGCGCGTGCCGCGCTGGACTTCGCGACTGCACTCGGCGAAGAGGGCCGGTCTTCCGAGATGATCGAGACGACCTTCGCGGCGTCGGTGGCCGATCTCGTCGAGAGCTTACACGTTCGCCTCGCGCCCGCGGTCGACGATCTCGGGATTGGCGAGGAGGCGTTGGAGGATGCGTTTCCCGCGGAGCTTCGCGCCCTGCTGCGCCGCGCCAACCACGAGTCTGTGTACCGAATCATCGGCCAACACGTCGTGAGTGCCCGCGGCCGCAACGATCTGCCCCTCGACGAGATGTCGGAACAGATCCGCGAATCCGTGCGCGAGTTCGCCGATGCCGAGGTTGCGCCGCAGGCCGAACACATTCACCGCACCGATGCGCTGATTCCCGAAGCGTTGATCGGCAAGATGAGCGAGCTTGGCTATTTCGGCATGGGTGTTCCCGAACAGTACGGTGGCTCCGAGATGGGCAACCTCGCGATGATCCTCACGACGGAGGAACTCTCGCGCGTTTCACTGGCCGGTGCGGGGTCGCTCATCACGCGGCCGGAGATTCTCACCAAGGCTTTGCTCGGGGGCGGGACCGACGAGCAGAAGCAACAGTGGCTGCCCGGGATTGCGTCTGGCGAATTCATGGTTGGCATCGCGGTCACCGAGCCCGACGTCGGTAGCGACGTCGCCGCCGTCAAGTGCAAGGCCGAATTGCGCAACGTCGACGGCCAGGAGGGTTGGGTGATCAACGGGCCGAAATCCTGGTGCACGTTCGCCGGTCGGGCGAACGTACTCGCATTGCTGGCTCGCACCGATCCGGATCTCTCGAAGGGCGCCCGCGGTCTGTCGCTCTTCATCGTCCCGAAAGATGCGTTTACCGGGCACGACTTCGATATGACGCAGTCGGGTGGCGGCCGCATGGTCGGCAAGGCGGACGCAACGCCGGGCTATCGCGGGATGCACTCGTTCACGCTGAACCTCGAAGACTACTGGGTTCCATCCGACTGTCTCGTCGGTGGCGAAGCGCAACTCGGGCGCGGTTTTTATCTCCAGATGGCCGGCTTTGCGGCAGGCCGACTCCAAACTGGCGGCCGGGCCTGCGGGCTCGCTCAGGGAGCGCTGGAAAAGACGGTCGAGTACGTGGTGGATCGGAAGCAGTTCGCGAAGCCACTTTCGGAGTTTCAACTCACCCAGTACGCCTTGGGTCGGATGGCGGCCCAGCTGGCCGGTGCTCGAGCGCTCACCTACGCGGCGGCCGTCGAGATGGACGAAGACGAGCGCGCAGCGGCGACCCTCGCCGCCCAGGCGAAACTGCTCAGCTGCGACGTGGCGGTTGAACTCACCCAGCAGGGTCAGTTGCTGCACGGGGGATGGGGTTACGCGGAGGAGTATCCGATCAGTCGCTACGTGGTCGACGCCCAGGTGCTGCCGATCTTCGAGGGCGTGAAGCCGGTTCTCGAACTCAAGGTGATTGCGCGGAGCCTGCTCGCGGGTTGAACGCGTCACCTGCTGCGCAGAAGCGACCGGATTTGTCGAGCAGCGGCGAGATCAGTCGGGCGATTTCTCGCGCTCGGCGCGCCTTTCTTTGACTGCCGACCAGGTGAAGTAGAGCGTCAGGACGCCCCCGATCAAGAGGCCGCCTATGTTGAACCATGGGTGGTCCTGATAGGCCGGGGCGTCGGTGATGATGTCCCAGGCGCACCAGAGTGCGAACGCCCCCAGCAGTACGGGAAGAAAGAACGGATTGTCGAAAGGAGTCGGGGCCGGCTGGCCTTCGTCGTCCTCTTCGTCACTTCCGAGATTGTCGTTCCGCTCTTCGCTCATTGTCGCGAGAGTAGCGCGGGTGGTGGGGGGGTCCACGAAAAAGGTTGTGTCGCGGACCCGGCGGTCAGCCGGGGGGCTCCGTCGAGCCCGAGTAGAGCGTGGAGCTCCGATAGGTTTCGAGCAGCTCGGCAACGAAGACCTGGATGATCGCGGTGGCCGGAACCGCGACGATCAGACCCAGGAAGCCGAGCAGGTCACCTCCGATCAGCAGCCCTACGATCACCGCCACAGGGTGGATGCCAACACTCTGGCCGACGATCCGGGGTGTCAGAAACAAGCCTTCAAGCGTCTGGACGAGCGCGTACCAGCCCACGACGAAGAGCAGCTGCAGGCCGACACCGTATTGCAATAGGCAGAGCCCCGCGGCGAGAGCCAGCGCGACCGCGCTGCCCACGTAGGGGATGATCCCTAGCATTCCCGCGATCATGCCGATTCCGATCGCCATGTCGATTCCGATCACCGAGAAACCGACTGCGTAAAGGATTCCGAGCAGTACCGCGACGATGAGCTGTCCTCGAATGAAACCGGAGACCAGATCGTCGATCATCGACAACGTCGCATCGACGGCTTCCCGGTATTCGACGGGAACCAGTCCGAGAAACCAGGCCTTGATGTTGTCGAACTCGAGCAACGCGTAGTAGGTAATGACGGGAATCACCAGCAGTGCGATCGCCGAGCCAAGCGTGCCGGTTACACCCTGGACGGCTTGCTCGATCAGTCGGCGCAGAGATTCCAGTGGCAACGATGCGCCACTGGATTTGAAGGACTCCAGGCCCTCGCGGATCGAGGTCGGTATGGCGATCCCGAACCACGATTCGAACCAGGGATTGATCGCCGTAATTGCGCCATTCAGGTAACCCGGCAGCTTCGCTGCCAGGTGGGCGATTTCTTGCAGCAACTTGGGGACGACGAAAACCGCCATGGCCACGGCGACGATTCCGGACACGGCGACGAGGAACAGGATCGCGATGCGCCGCGGGATTCTTCGCGCTTCGAATCGGTCGATCAGCGGATCGAGGAAGTAGGCGAAGACGAATGCGACAGCAAGGGGTGTCAGCGCGCTCTTCAGCAGCCAGAGCAATAGCAGTATCACCACCGCAGCTACCGCGATAATGATCCCGCGGCGTACGGATTTCGCAATGAAATCCCGATCCAGTTCACCGTTGGTGTTCATGGGTGCTCCTAGCCTCCCAAGAACGAGCGCAACACGTCGATCATCGGCTCGACGTCGGCTGTCCCCGCCATCTCGCGGCACGAATGCATCGAAAGCATCGGGTTGCCGACGTCTACGGTGCGGACCCCGACCCGGGCGGCGGTGATCGGGCCGATCGTGGATCCACAGCCGAGATCGCTGCGCGAGACGAAGTGCTGGGGTTCGATGCCCAGCGGGCTACACAATCCAGCGAAGAGCCCTGCGGTCTGCGCGTCGCTCGCATACGACTGGTTGGCATTGGTCTTGATGACGGGCCCGCGCCCAACGACGGGGCGGTGTTGGGGTTCGTGGCGGTCCGCGTAGTTGGGGTGAACGGCGTGCGCCATATCGACGGAGATCAGCGTGGAGCGAGACAACGCGCGCTCGAGTCCCTGCGGTTCGCCGCCTTCGAAAGCGCAGATGGACCGCTCGAGGGCGCCCGCGAGCAGGGGGCTCGCAGCTCCCTGAGCGCTTCGGCTGCCGACTTCTTCGTGGTCGTATAGCGCAACGACACGCGTGTATTGTGGCAGCGTGGCCGAACCGGCGCCGATCAACGCGGTCAGCCCGGCATGACACGAAGCCAGGTTGTCGAGTCGCGCGGCGTGGATGAATTCACCCCGTAGCCCCGAGACGACCGATGGTTGTACGTCGTAGGTCATCAGGTCGAAAGCCAACACGTCGCTCGCGTCGACCTCGATTTGATTTTGTACGTGTAGCTCTGACACGAGCAGCTCCCGCAGGGGGGGGATCTCCCCCAGGCCGAAGATGGGCGCCATGTGTTGTTGGGCGTTGAGTTTGAGTCCTTTCTTGTTCAGTTCGCGCTGCAGGTGGATCGCGAGATTGGGGATGCGGAGGATGGGCCGCGCGAAATCGATCAGCAGCGTGTGCGGCTCGGGTTCTCCGCGCAGTGTCACCCGCCCGGCGAGCGAGAGGTCTCGGTCGAGCCAGGTGTGGAGCAGTGAGCCCCCGTAGGGCTCGACACCGAGTTGGCGATAGCCGTCCGCGTCGATGTCGGGTCTCGGCTTGATGCGCAGATTGGGCGAGTCCGTATGCGCCCCGACGATCCGGAAACCGCCGTTGGCGGGGGAAACCGCACCGATCTGGAAGGCGATGAGGCTTCCCTCGTGGCGAACCAGGTAGCGCTGATCTCCGGGCTCCAGATCCCAGACCTCGTCTTCGCTGAGGGCCTGATAGCCCGCAGCCTCGAGGCGACGCGCGGACTCCGCGACCGCGTGGTAGGGGGTGGGCGAGCGATCGATGAAGGAGAGGAGGTCGACGACCGGATCCGACATGCCGCCGAGGATAACATGGTATCGGGATTCGTCCCCTGGGGGAGCGGCTCCTGGTGGGCGTGGAGGATTTCTCGAATTCACCCGTTCGCTGACTTGACAAAAAGTGACCCAGAGTCATCATCGGGCGGACTTCGGAGATGATCTCGTGTCCCGGTTGGGCGGTGATCTGGTTGGGCGGTGATCCGGGTTGGGCAGTGATCCGGTTGGGCGGTGGTGATCCGGCCGTGCCGGGATAGGGCTCTCTAGAACGCGTTCCAGACTTTGCAGCGAGGTGGGTCGAGAGATCCTCGCGGCACCCGACACAAGCGCTTTGGTCCCCTCGGGGAAGCTTTGAATTGAGTTGAGGGGAAGCGTGGATCAGGATTTCAACCGCGACCAGTGGGCGATCGTGCTTGGCGGCTCGAGTGGTTTTGGGCTTGCGACCGCACAGAAGCTCGCCGAGCAAGGGATGAGTTTGTGTGTCGTTCATCGCGACCGGCGCGGCGCGATGGGGCGAATCGAACCTGAGTTCGAGAAGATTCGCGGCACCGGTGCCCGCTTGATCACCTTCAACACCGATGCGCTCGATCCGGGCAATCGCGACCAGATCCTGACCGAGTTGAAGGCCGCCATGGGCGCCGACGGGAAGCTGCGGGTCATGCTCCACTCGATCGCGTTCGGG